>CANRXN010000025.1 GCA_947643945.1 uncultured Clostridium sp. | reverse complement strand
GAATTTAAGTTAAATAATAAAAGAGAAAAAACAGAATATGTATTTAGTACACTTATCTATTGCAAACATTGTGGTTATTCATTTAGAAGAATAAGAAGAAAATACACAGAAGATGGCAAAGAATATATAAGATGGGTATGTAGTGGTAGAAATTCAATGGGAGTAAATCATTGTCCTAATACAACTGTAATTGATGAAGAAGAACTTTTAAATGCTATAAAAGAATATCTAAAAAGCATTATTTCCAATAAAAAGAACTTTATGAAAGCTATAGAAAAGGAATTTGAGAAGATTACAAAATTAAGAGAAAGCAATGAAAGAAATGAAGAAAGCTTATTACAAGAAATAGAAAAAGTAACAGTCAAAAAGCAAAAATATATGGAAATGTTCCAAAACGAAGTAATCAATATTGGAGAATTAAAGAAATATACCAATCCGTTAAATGAAGATATAGTAAGACTTGAAAGAGAATTAAAACTAATAACATCAGAAATTAAAGAAAAAGATGTATTAGAAAAAGAACTATCAAAAACAATTACTACAGTAGATGATATTTTAAATAACAAAACAATTACAAATGCTATGCTAAAAACAATTATAGATGTAATCGAAGTTGATAGTGATTCAAATGTAGAAGTAAGGCTAAAATTACTAAACGAAATAGGAAGTCAACCAGCAGTTATTACTAATTTTAATGACATCAATCCAACAGTTACGAAAAGTAACAACAGTACATAAAGACGTAAGCGAAAGACTAAAGAAAATAAATCCAGGATTAGCAAAAGAAGTTAGAATCATATTAGACGAAAACAAGGCAGAAAGACACTTAAGAGGAGGAATGGCAACTAAATTGAAATATAGCCATAAAAAAGCAGGAGCAATTGGGGACGGTTCTTAATTGCTCCTTTCTTAATAAGTTGAAGAGTAATTATTGTTTCTTCATTTTAGGTTTTGAAATCAAAGAAGCGAGATAACCGAAAGAACACAGCAGCAGCAATACCACCAGCGGCTGCCTTAACACCACCTGTAAAAGCACCTACTAAGCCACTTTGCTGAACACCCTCAATCGCACCTTTAGCCAAATTATAGCCAAAACCAGTAAGAGGAACCGTAGCACCAGCACCTGCAAAATCAACTACATATTGGTAAATACCGTAGACCACCTAAAATAGCACCTGCTGTCACAAAAATAACTAATATCTTAGCTGGCGTAAGTTTCGTTTTGTCAATCAAAATTTGCCCAATAATACAAATCACACCACCAGTTACAAAACATTTTAATAATATCATCCAATCAAAAACATTGGCCCAATTTACGTTCATAAAATCAATCATCCTTTCTAGCAGTGATTTGGGGTACTGTGGGTGGGGTTTTTGTGGTCGGTACCTTAAAACCCATACAGTTGTGTTTTTATGCAACGTCCCTCTAATCCCCCTCCCTCTGTCCCCTAAATCCCTGTTTAAATTTCGATACTAATTGCATGAGCAATACCAGGAATACTCTCACCTTGTTGAGAACTAGTGGAATTCATTAAAGCTCCTGTTGCAATTAATAAGATTTTTTTCATTTTCTTTTCTTTTAATTGTTTAAATAAATAACCAGAAAATACGGTTCCACAACAAGCACAACCACTACCGTCCAGCGTGTGTATCTTGTGCATTTTTATCAAAAATTAGAACACCACAATCATTATAATTTGATTTAATATTATAGCCTTGTGATTTAGCAATATCGATAGCAATATCTTTTCCAATATGCCCTAAATCACCACTAATAATGGCATCATAGTAACTTGGGCTTCTTCCCGTGTCTAAAAAATGGGTAACTAAAGTGTCCCCGGAATGCCGGCGCCATTGCGGCTCCCATGTTGTTAGCATCTTTAATCCCCATGTCAACAATTTTTCCAGGCGTTACGTGAGTAATAAAAGGACCTTGTCCATTCTTTGTTAAAATAGCAGCACCAGAACCAGTTACTGTCCATTGACTAGTAGGCGGTCTTTGATTTCCTAATTCCAAAGGAAATCTAAATTGCTTTTCAGCACTACAAAAGTGGCTAGATGTAGCACATAACACGTTATTGGCAAAACCTTCAATAGCTATAGAACCTAAAATCATAGACTCTACAAAAGTAGAGCAAGCACCAAATACTCCAAAAAAAGGAATGCTAAGTTCTCGTAAGCCGAAACTAGAAGAAATACATTGGTTTAATAAGTCACCAGCAAACATACAATCAATTTCACTTGCTGGTACACCAGATTTTGAAATAACCGTATTTACTGTTTCTTTTATAATCTTACTTTCTGCCTTTTCCCAAGTTTTTTCGCCCCAAAACTCATCATCTAATGTTTGATCAAAATATTTTGCCAAAGGACCTTGGGCTTCTTTTGGACCAACAATAGAGGCACAATCTAAGATAGTAGGCGGTGTATTAAACTTTATAGTTTGTTTTCCTAACTTTTCCAAAAAATCAACTCCTTCTATTATAAATTAAAAACTATGATTCAAACTATACTAGCGTCATGCTTTGTGTATTAAAAATCAAAAACACAATACCAACTAAAATCGAAGCAGAAATACCAAACACAAGCACAGGACCTGCCACAGTAAACATCTTACCACCAACACCCATAACATAGCCTTCTGCTTTGTACTCCATAGCAGGAGATACAATAGAATTAGCAAAACCAGTAATAGGAATTAGAGAACCAGCCCCTGCAAATTTTCCAATCTTATTAAACAAATTAAGACCGGTTAAAAATGCAGAAATCCCAATTAATAAAATGGAAACAATTGTACCAGAAGTTACGGTATCAAAAACTATTTATTTACTTATATTAAGTATAATCTGTCCAAGTGAACAAATTAGTCCACCAACCCAAAATGCATTAAAGCAATTCTTTAAAAGAGGAGAATTGGGGGACTTTTTATCAACATAGTCTTGATAAACTTGTTTTGTTTCTAATGGATTTGTAGCCATAAAATCAGCCTCCTTACATTAATTTTTGTTTCTATCTAAATCAAGGGTGAAACTAATATCTAAATCAACAAAATATTCTAAAATCTTGTCACCATCGATGCTAGCCCTTTGCTCTAAAATCTTAACTTCTGCTAAATAGTCAATAGTTTTAGAAGCCTCGGCAATTGCTTTTACGATAGCATCCTTCCAAGAAACATTAGAATTACCAGTTATGATTAAATGTTTTTTAATATCCATAAATAAACCTCCAACAATTCTTTTATTGCTATCTTTTCCGGAATTTAGAAAAAATATACAAAATAGGTAGAAATTTTTGAAAAAAATAGATATAATCTTTTAAGAAGAGTGGATGTGAAGTTGTAGATGTGAAATAAGAACCGTCCCCAAATTCACATCAAGGAGGAAGAAAATAAATGGATAGGGTAAGAGAACTAGCGCTAAAGGTGCTGCATGAAGTAGATAAAAATGATGCGTATTCCAACATTGCGTTAGACGAGGCGTTAAGAAAAGCAAGAAGCAACAAGCTAGTGCTTTCAAACCAAGATGTGGGATTTGTTTCGCAAATTGTTTATGGCACGATAACATGGCGCTTGACATTAGATGAGGTGATTAAAAAGTATTCTAATATACGAATAAAAAAGATTTCGCCATGGATTTTGAATATTTTAAGATTAAGTATTTATCAAATTTTGTTTTTGGACAAGGTGCCAAAGTCTGCTGCTGTGAATGAAGGCGTCAATTTAGCTAAAAGGTATGGTCATAAGGCAAGTAGTAATTTTGTGAATGCTATTTTAAGGAAAGTGGATAAAAAAGATTATGAGGCATTTTTTGAAATTAAAAACGAGGTGGAGAGGATTTCGAAGACTACTTCTATGCCCTCATGGTTAGTAGAAGAATTACTAAAAGATCAACAAGCAAAAAGACAAGCAAAAAGACAAACAAAAAGCCAAGATAGTGAAAATACAGATACTATCAAAGATAAAAATAAAGCAATAAAAAAAGTGGAAGCAATTTGCCAAGCCTCTAATTTAAAACCACAATTGCATGCTCGTGTAAATCCATTAAAAACAACGCCGGAAGCATTAATAAAGCAATTACAAGAAAAAGAAGAAGTAAAGTCGAAAAAAGCGGAAGTAGAAAATTTTTTAATCTTAGAAAATGCAAAGAATATAGAAAGTATTTCTTCTTTTCAAGAAGGGAAATTTACGATTCAAGATGAAGTAGCAGGTTTAATTCCATTATTATTAAATCCTAAACCACAAGACAAAGTATTAGATGCTTGTAGTAGCCCGGGACGGAAAAACTACCTTTATGGCAGAATTAATGGAAAACCAAGGTGAAATTGTAGCTTGGGATTTACATGAACACCGTGTAAAATTAGTGGAAAATACGGCTAAACGATTAGGAATTGGCATAATAAAGACGAAAGTTAGAGATGCTACTATCTATGAAGAAAAATATCAAAATACGTTCGATAAAATCTTGCTAGATGTACCATGCCTAGGATTTGGCGTGTTAAAAAGAAAACCAGATATAAAATGGAAGAGAAAAAAACAAGAGATAGAAGAAATAAAACAATTACAACTAAAAATCTTACAAACCTGTTCAAGCTATTTAAAGCCAAAAGGAGAGTTAGTGTATTCTACTTGTAGCATTTTAAAAGAAGAAAACGAAGGAGTCGTACAAGAATTTTTAGAAACAAATGCGAATTTTAAAATCGTAAAAATTGATTTAGAACATTATATAAAGGAAGAAAAAATTAAGAAAAATGTCGAAAAAGGGGATTTTATACAAGTTTATCCCAATGAAATAACCGATGGATTTTTTATAGCTAAATTGCAAAAAGCGTAGATAAAAAAGAAATATTACAAAAACATTACATTTATATAACAAGTATGTTAAAGCTATTGACTTTTTGCCAAATAACGATAAAATATAAATATATTTGAAGAAATGTGTAAAAAATTTGAAGTATGGATTTTCATTAATTTGTAAAAAATAAAAATAGATATCAATTTAAAAAAGGAGAAGACAATGGCGAATTCAAGTTGCTTAGGGCTATATATTGAAGAACATTTAATTAAATATGCAAAAGTTTCAAAAGACCATGACAAAGTAAAAGTAGATGCATTTGGACTTATGTTCTATGACAAAATAGGAGAAGCAATCGAACAAATCATCCAAGAAACTTACAGCCAAAAGACACCAATTAGTATCAACTTAGCAGAAGAAATGTATAACTACTTTGATATGTTTGCCTTACTTACCAAAAATGATTTAGGCAAAGCTATCAAAACAGAATTCGAATCTTATTGTGCAGAAAAAGGATACAATCCAAACGTATTTGAAACAAGATATGCCATTGTTGGAAATCAAGAGGAAAAAGACAAAATAAAAATTATCCACATTGCAGACAATAAAATAGAATTAAACAAACAAATACAAGCAGTAGAAGGGTATAGACTATCCAATATTTCACCTATTTCTATGGCAATTCCAAACTTAATTGATATCGAAAAACATGAAAATGCTCTTGTTGTTAATATAGAAGATACCACAACCGTAACAACCATATTAGACGACAAAGTATACAACATTGACAAAATAGAAGAAGGAAGTAGAGATTTCTTAACTAAAATCAACCTAAAAGAAAATTCTTATTTAAAATCTTATGAAATCTGTAAAAACACAACCATCTATACATCAGCAGGAAAAGAACTACAAACAGAAAACTCAAATTACTTAGAAGACATCATGCCAACACTATATACAATCGTAGGAAAAGTAAGAGAAATTGTAAGATCCAATGGCGATAAAATTAAAAAAGTATATCTTACCGGAACAGCAGCTTTAATTAATAACATTGACCTATATTTCCAAGAATACTTAGAAGGAGTTACCTGTGAAATTTTAAAACCATACTTTGTTCAAAACATAGCAGGAGACATCAGTATAAAAGATTATGTGGAAGTAAATTCCGCTATATCACTAGGAATGATGGGCGTTGGTATTGGAATTGGCGGTATGAATTTTAAAGGACAAACTATTGCTGATAAAATTCCGGACTGGCTAAAAATAGAAGTCAACCCAGATAGAACAGGAAAAGACAAGAAAAACCTAGGTGGCATGTTTACATGGGATTTAGGACAACCTTTTGACAAAACGGAATTCGGATTATTAAGAATAGCAATTGGTCTTATACTATTAGTTGTAATTTATACAGCATTCTCAGGACTACTTGCAGGTCAAATGAAGAAAAAGGCAAGAGAAGCACAAGAATCAATTACAGATACAAAAGACCAAATTCAATTGGCAAGTAGTGATAATGAAAAAATTAATAGTAAAGTAAATGAATATGGCAATATGTTAAAAAACTTACAAGAAGCAAACGACAGAATTACCGACAGAAACAAGACAAGAAATGCGATTCCAAACCTATTAAACCAAATCATGTCAATCGTACCAGAAAACGTACAATTAACATCCATTGAAAATACAAGTGGTACCCATGTTGTTATCAATGCACAATCTAATAAATATGAACAACTAGGTTATTTAGTAGCCAGGATGAAGACAGATGTTATTTTAACCAATGTCATTTCTACCGCAGGACAAAAAGATAACAATGTAGTTAGCATCAAAATAGAAGGAGAACTGCCATGAAAAAGTTATTAATGCTAATTCTAATTGGACTATTAGTAATACTTGGTATTTACATCGCTATTGTTGGATTTGAAGTAGGGAATGTAGAAATTTTAAGCTATGTAGGAATTCAAAATAAAAATAAAGAACTTAACCAAAAAATCCAAGAAGCTAGCAAATTAGCAGAAAAAGATTTTAAGCAAGCAGTAAGTACCGTAAAAGATAGTAGTAAAAAATTAGAGCAAGCAAAAAAAGAATATGATGATTTAACCGTTGTAAGTGCCGAAGGCGATGTACAAGTTGCCAATCAACTAGAAAGATATGAAGTAGAAACTTTATGGGTAAAATTAGGAAATTATGCAACCAGTGAAGGTGCGGTTGTTAGAATTGATATTGTACAAGGAAATACAAAAGATACTTACAATTTAAGATTTACGGTAAATGGAAGTTATATTTCTATTACAGATTTTATATCTGACATAGAAAATGATTCAACTTTAGGATTTAAAATAGAAGAATTTAAAATGGTACCATCTGGAAATGACTTACAAGGTTCCTTTGTATGCAAAGAAATTGCTATTAAAGAAGTATCAGGAACCAGTAATCCAAATGCAGGAGTACCAGCAACCGATGGAACCAATACTAATACAACCAATACCAATAACCAAAATACAACAGGAACGCAGAACAACAATAACACCACAGCAAATGGAACAGCTTCTAATAGCACAGCAACGAATAATGCTACAACTGCTAACAATGTAACAGCTGATAATGTAGCTAGATAAAAAGGAGTGTAATATGTCCAAGAAAATTATAAAAGAAATCACCATTTCATTATTGTTATGTTTGGCTATTATTCTTTTATTAGGAATTTTACTATATGACTATGTGCCAATGACCAAAACAATACCAAACCCAGTTTCTTATAGTACACCAGATAATATTAAACAAGAATTAGCGGAAACAGAAACGGTGGACGAAAGCCAAATTATTATGACATATGAAGTGGATTCAACCGATTTAAATAATTACAAAAATATACAAGACTATAAGCCTGGAAAGGCAAATCCATTTTCTTCTTTTGAACCAACCCAAAGTACAACGGGAACGAATACAACTAGTAATAATTCTTCTGTTAGTGGAACTACTAATAGTGGAACTAGCAACAGTGGAGTGGCAAATGGTGGGGAAGAAAATTCTGAAAATAACAATTCTGTAGTAACAGAAACAGAAGATAAAACTACCACATCAGGAGGAGGACAGTTCTTCCAAGATAAGGGTACAAAATAATTTCGTTTTTAACATTATATGAATGGAAAAATAAAGTTCATATAAGGAAAAATATATTTTTATAAATCAAAAGAAAAGGAGGAAAAGAAACATGATGAAGAAACAAAACGGTATTACTTTAATCGCTTTAGTTATCACAATTATTGTATTATTAATTTTAGCAGGGGTGTCTATTGCTATGCTTACAGGAGAAAATGGTATCTTGACAAAAGCTAATGAATCAAAAACTGCTTCAACAGAAGGAGAAAAACTAGAAGCTGTCAAATTAGCATTAGCAGAAATAGTGGCTAATAAATTATCAGATTCAGATACATTAAGTACAATAAATAGCGCAAATATTCAACAAATAGTTACAAGAGACAATAGTAATGCAGGTACTTTAAATTTAGAAGATGTAAAAGGTACAGGGGAAGATGCAGATAAAGTTGTTTCAGTAACTTTTGAAAATGGTGCAAAAATTTATACAATAGATGCAGAAACTGCTAAAATTACAGAACAAAAAACACCAACAACAGAAAAATAATAGTAGAATTTTTTAATCAAAGAATAAATAGTAAAATAGCCATACGCACACAACGTGTGTATGGCTAAAATTAAAAAGAAAAGGAAAAAACATGGATTTAAACCTAATACTATATACACTAATATTTATCATAGGATGTCTATTTGGAAGCTTTTACACCTTAGCTGTACACAGAATTCCAAAAAAGCAAGACATCATACATACCCATTCTTACTGCCCTAATTGTAACCACAAATTAGGATTTTTAGACTTGATACCAATTATTAGTTATATAGGATTAATGGGTAAATGTAGATATTGCAAAGAAAAAATAAGACCAAGATACTTAATTTTAGAAATTTTGTCAGGAGTTCTATTTTTGCTATTAGCCGTTTTCATGAAGTTAAACTTAGAAACCATAACCTTAGCCAAAATCATAGAGTTTATCTTTTTCATTTTATACCTAACCTTTATCATTCTTATTTCTGGAATTGATAGAGAAAATCGTAAAATGGAAAAATCAGTATCTATTTATGG
>CANRXN010000024.1 GCA_947643945.1 uncultured Clostridium sp. | reverse complement strand
TAGGAAGTAACTCCTATAAAACCGTAGAATACTTCTCAAAAGCCTTAGGAGAAAAAACCATAGAAAGAGACAGTGTATCCATCAACCGAGACAGGCAAAACTGGAAAACAGGAAAATCCGTATCAGACCAAGTCATGGCAAGAGCCTTAATGACACCAGACGAACTACGAAGAATGGATAACGACGACTGTATTATATACGAAAAAGGAATCAAACCAGTAAAAGCTAAAAAATTCTACTACTTCAAACATAACATGGCAAAGAAAATGGCAGGATTAGAAATCAGTCATAATGATATAGGCGAAAAAGACAGAGGTGTATGGAGAAAATACAATCCAT
The DNA here is from genome assembly GCA_947643945.1 of uncultured Clostridium sp. Taxonomy (GTDB): domain Bacteria; phylum Bacillota; class Clostridia; order TANB77; family CAG-508; genus CAG-269. Next base: position 8,647 of record CANRXN010000024.1, on the reverse strand, counting down.
ATAACCCCTATGTAGAAGAACAAGACGAATCAGCAGTAGATAACCTAAAAGTAGAATCATTAGACGATTTATTTGCTGACGACCCATTAGACCAGCCAATCAAACCAAAACAAGAAGAAGCAAAAATAGAAGCAGGACTAAAACAACCATTAAAAGAGCAAATAGAACCACAGCCAAAAACAACAAAGGACTTAAAATTAGACCTAAATGAAATAGATAGCTTAGACGAAGCACCAATGTTACCACAAGAAGAAGACGACGATGACATCTATGACCTACAAAAAGAGCTAGAAGCAAAATTTGACGAATTATTCCGGACCAATCGATGATGACGAATAAAAGAATTCAAACATTTCTAATAAAAAATATTTGAAACAAGCTCGGGGTGAGCAATCTTCACAGAAATTCTAAATTTATTTTTTGGTACCCTTCCAAGACAAGCTTGAACTCTTTCCAAAAAATAAATTAAGAATTTCTAGCTTGATTACTCTACATTCGCTTGATTTCCATATTTTTTATTAGAAATTTTTTTCATTCATTTATTTTCAAGCCAACAATGAATCGCAACAAATCTTTTAAAAATCCAAGTTAAATACCATTAAAAATTGAAAAAGGCAAGAAAATGTGATAACATAGAATAAAAAATAATAAAGAAGGAGGAAACCATGAAATTTGTACACATAGCAGACATGCACTTTGACAGCCCTTTCGTAGCCTTAGCCAATAAAAAGATACTTGCAAACTTAAGAAGAATGGAACAAAGAAAAGCCTTCAAAAAAGTAATCGAATACATCAAACAAAACAACATTCCGTACCTATTTATAGCAGGAGACCTATACGAAAGCAAATACATCAAACGGAGCAACCATAGAATACATAGATAGTCTATTCAAAGAAATACCACAAACCAAAATATACATAGCCCCAGGAAACCATGACCCATACACCAAAAACTCTTACTACAACCAATACGAATGGAGTAAAAACGTAAAAATATTTAGTGACAAAATCGAAAAAATAGAAAACGAAGAAGCAAACATCTATGGGTACGGTTTTAATGACTATTATTGCACAAACTGTGGAATCGAAGACTTAAAAATAGAAGACAAAAACAAGCTAAATATACTTGTAATCCATGGAACACTAGACGGAGCCTCCATAGAAGAAAAACAATACAACTCCCTATCAAGAAAAGAACTACAAGAAAAAGGATTTGACTACATAGCAATGCGGACACATCCACAAAAAAGACCATCAAACCAACATCGTATACCCACGGATCTACTATATCCCTAGGATTTGACGAACTAGGCGAACATGGCATGATAGTCCGGAGAAATCGAAAACAACAGCCTAAAAACAGAATTCATACCATTAGACGACGAAGAATTTAAAGAAATTAAAATAGACATAACCGACCTAATAGCAAAAGAAGACCTAATCGAAAAAATAAACCAAATAGAAATAAAAAATAGCCAATACATAAAAATCATATTAACCGGAAACAGAAACTTTGAAATTAATACCTATGACCTATTAAAATATGTAGAAAACGAAAGAATCATAAAAATAAAAGACCACACAAAAATAGACTATAACCTAGAACAAATGGCAAACGAAAACACCCTAAAAGGTTTATTTACCAAAGAAATGTTAGAAAAATTAGACCAAGAAGAACGAAACGAAGAAGAAAAAGAAATCATAGAAAAAGCAATTGAAATAGGCTTAGAAGCCTTATCCTAAAACGATGTTTTTTGGGGACTTAGGTTAAAAAACATCGTTTTAAAGTAAAAATAAAAAAGCAAAAACTTATGAAAGGGAGGAAGCCATGCAAATAAATAAACTAAAAATCAATGGCTATGGAAAACTAAAAGAAAAAGAAATAAATTTAAAAAATAAAATAAACATCATATATGGAGAAAACGAAGGGGGAAAATCCACCCTTTTAAACTTTATTACTGATTCTTTTTATGGAATATCCAAAAATAAAAATGGAAAAGAAATATCCAATTTTGAAAAATACACACCATGGGTAGGAGAAGAATTTTCAGGAAAACTAGAATACCAACTAGACAACCAGGAAAAATTTGAAATATTTAGAGATTTTAGAAAGAAAAATCCAAAAATATTTAATGAAGCCATGGAGGATATATCCAAGCAATTTAATATTGATAAAAATAAAGGAAATGAATTTTTTTATGAACAAACCAAAGTAGATGAAGCACTATTTTTATCAACTGTAGTTATCCACCAACAAGAAGTAAAACTAGAAAAACAACAACAAAATATCTTAATTCAAAAGGTTGCAAACTTAGTAGGAACAGGAGAGGATAACGTATCCTATAAAAGAGCAATTGACCGCATTAATCGAAGGATTTTAGACGAGGTTGGAACCGAAAGGTCTAGGGAGAAGCCAATTAACCAAACCATGCAAAAAATTAGTGAATTACAAAAACAAAAGCAAGAACTAGAAAATCAAATAGACATAAAGTATGAAATAGAAGAAAATAAAACCAAACTAACAAACCAAATAGAAGAAGCTCAAAAAGAATTGGAAAAATTAAAACAAGAAAAAATATTACAAGAAAACGAAAAAAAAGAAAACGAAAAAATAAATTTAGAAACAGAATTAAAAGAAAAATTAAAAAATGAAAATAATGAAAAAATAAATAGTATAAAAAATAAAATAAATCAAATAAAAATAGAAAATAAAAGAATAAATACAGAAAAAAACACAAAAAATAAAAGAATAATATTTATTTTTTTGATTAGTATTTTAATTAATATTTTACAAATTATTTTAATAAAAAATGAATTTTTTAATATTATTTTTCTTCTTACAGTATCAACGGTTTTAATTTTTTACTTATTTTTTAAAAGTCATCAAAAAAAGAAAGAAAATAAGCAAAAAAATAAAATAGAAAAAATAAATGCCGAAATAAAACAATTACATTTTGAGATAGAAATACTAGAAAAAAATAATAAAAAATTAGACGAAGAAATAAATTCAAAAAAAATAGAAAAAAATACAAAAAATAATTTAGAAAATATCAATCAAAAAATACAAGAAGAAGAAAATAAAATAAATAATCAAAAAATAGAACTACACAAATTACAATTAGATTACAAAAACATAGAACCTAAATTAGAAAATTTAGCAAACATAGAAGAAAGTTTGGTTGACAATAATGAAAAACTAGTAAACCTAAAGAAACTAGAAAAGAGTATGAATCTAGCTAAAGAAGTTTTAGAAAATTCTTATAATAAAATGAAAAACACAGTTACCCCTAAGTTTACCGAGAACTTATCAAAAACAATTGCTAAAATTTCAAAAGACAAATACAATAAAGTCAAGCTAAACGACGAAACAGGATTAGTAGTTGAACTAGAAAACGGAAACTACATACCAGTAAACCGACTAAGTATAGGAACTATCGATCAATTATACCTTTCTTTAAGATTAGCCATGGCACAAGAACTATCCACCGAAAAAATGCCAATATTATTAGACGAAGCCTTTGCCTACTATGACAATGAAAGGTTAGAAAACATCTTAAGCTACTTAGTAGAACGATTTAAAGACCACCAAATCATAATCTTTACCTGCACCAATCGAGAAAAAGAAATGTTAAACAAACTAAAAATAGAATTTAACGATATAACCATATAAAAACATTTTCTATTGAATTTGATTTCCAAATGTAGTATAATACCAAAAGCAAAAATAATTACAATTCCAACCAAGTGTGTGATTTAAGAAAGGAAGGAAGTTTAAAATGTTTGAAAAACTAGAAGCTGTAGAAAAAAGGTATGAAGAGCTAACCAAACTAATTGCAGACCCAGAAGTAATAGCTAATCAAGCCGAATGGCAAAGTGCCATCAAAGAACACGCTAGCATAGAAGACGTCGTACTAAAATTTAGAGAATATAAAAAAGTAAAACAAGGCATGAAAGAAGCAGAAGAATTAATGGCAGACCCAGAAATGAAAGAATTAGCAGAACAAGAATATTACGAAGCCAAAGAAAATCTACCAAAAATAGAAGAAGAACTAAAAATCTTATTAATTCCAAAAGACCCAGACGACGACAAAAACATCATGTGTGAAATTAGAGCAGGAGCCGGAGGAGAAGAAGCAGCTCTATTTGCAGGAACACTATTTAGGATGTACACCATGTATGCCGAAAAAAGACATTGGAAGCTAGAAGTATTAAACGAAAACGAAACAGGCTTAGGTGGTTACAAAGAGATTTCTTTTATGATAACAGGAAAAGGCGTATACAGTAGACTAAAATTCGAAAGCGGTGTCCACAGAGTCCAAAGAGTACCAGACACCGAAAGTAGTGGAAGAATCCACACATCAACCGCAACCGTTGCGGTATTACCAGTTGTAGAAGATGTAGAAATCGAAATCAACCCAGCAGACATTAAAATGGAAGTATTTAGAGCATCAGGAGCGGGCCGGACAACACATCAACAAAACCTCTTCCGCTGTAAGGTTAATCCATGAACCAACTGGAATCGTAGTAGAATGCCAAACCGAAAGATCACAATTCCAAAACAAAGACAATGCCATGAAAATGCTAAGAACCAAGCTATATGAAATCGAAAAAGAAAAACAAGACAGCGAAATTGCAAACAGCAGAAAAACCCAAGTAGGATCAGGAGACAGAAGTGAAAAAATAAGAACCTATAACTATCCACAAGGAAGAATTACAGACCATAGAATTGGAATGAGCATTTATCAAATGGAGAACTTCCTAAATGGAGACATCGACGAAATGATAGATAACCTAATTGCAGCAGACAGAGCAGAAAGACTAAAAGGAGAAGAATAAAAAGAAAAAGTATGTACACAAAAACATAGTACATACTTATTTTTTAATCGAAAAACATTTTACCAGAATAAAATCCATACAAACAAAATAAACTAAAAGAAAAAGAAAAAAAGGAGAAAAACACGTGGACGAAATATTAAAAACAACGCTATTAGGCTTATTCTTCGGAACCTTTGGAACCACTTTGCGGTGGAATAATAGGAGTTATCATCAAAAAACACTCCAACAAATTTTTAAGCTTTATCTTATCCTTTGCCTCTGGTCTTATGATGGCAGTTATATGTTTTGACCTAATACCAGAAGCCATACGGAATAAGCAATATCGTAAATGTAATCTTAGGAATTATCTTAGGAATTATAGCCATGATAGGATGTGACCTATTAGTAGAAAAAAAATTTAATAGTAGCATAAAATTTAAAAAACAAAACAACAAACTACTAAAAACAGGAATCATAGTATCGATAGGGCTTGCTATCCACAACTTCCCAGAAGGATTAGCCATTCGGCTCTGGCTTTGAAGCATCCATCAAACTAGGTTTAAGCCTAGCCATCGCCATATGCTTGCATGACATACCAGAAGGAAGATTCCAAAGTAGACACTAAATGAAAAGTACTTGATAAACGATTTGAATTCAAATTAATTTATAATAAAAAAGCATACTTTATTGATAAAAAATTCATAAGGTATGTATTTTTTTTATAAAAATTTATGATATAAATACAAAATCTGCTGTACTAAAAAGTATGGCATTTTTAAAGTTTTTGATTGAAACAAAATGCCATAGGTAGTGAAATTAACAAATACAGATATTTAAGTACTTACAGAGATTTGATGCGACACTTTTGTGAGTGGAGGTAAGTAGGCGATAGCGTATGCTATCGCATATCTTACCATTAGACAATTTATTGATAAAAGTATTAATTTATTTTAATAATGGGAAAGTAGTCAAAATGTTAGTATGATTCTTTATTTTTTTGTTGTGTTATGATAAAATTAATAAAAATAATTAATGTTTAGGAGTAATTATGGAAATAAAAAATATTAAAGATCAAAATTTTGAAAAAATTATAGATACAAATTTGCATAAGTTTAATAGAGAAAATTGTGAGTGGATACTAAATAATACAGAAGAAAAGCCAACAAAAACAAAATATTGTAATTTTGGAGTATATGATAATGATAAATTGATTGGTGGAGCAGTAGGATACATTGCATGGAAATGGTACTTTTTGGATGAGTTATGGATAGAAGAAGTATATAGAAAAAATGGTATTGGTACAAAACTTATAAATGAAATAGAAAAATGTGCAAAGGAAAATAATTTATTAGGTGTTAGAATGGAAACTTGGAGTTTTCAAGCAAGAGAGTTTTATGAAAAAATGGGATATGAGGTTTATGCAACTTTTGAGGACTGTCCACCAGGAACAATTGATTATTTTCTAAAAAAAAGATTTTAAGCAGAGATTTAATTATGAATTATAGTTATTTAATTATACAGAAAATATTGGAAGATTCTAGAAATTTATTTGACAAATGCAAAAGAATATGCTATTATTTAATTACAAAATAAATGTGTTTGATTCCAATGGTCAAACTTGTAGTCATGTGTGTAATGCAACTACACACATATTTTTTTGCTCAAAAATAGAGCAGACTGCAACTATCTACTCTATCGACTATGTATTGCTACAATTTAGTCTTTGTCTAATTGCTCATCTTTATTTAACTGATGTTGCAATGAAAGTTCTAGCCTTACGACTTTTTCCCTTTCTACTAGCAATTTATCAACTAAATTAAGAATTGCATCTCCAATGGTCATTTTTTGTAGCCTCCTTTCCGCCTTTTAGAAAAGGCTAGCCTTTCCTTTAACGTAAGGTTGTTAATATATTACTATAATTTTATATTCAAAACAAGCGAACAAAACAAAAATATTTCAAGTTTTTTCCAGTAATAGTATTATCGGTTTTTTGTAAATACAAGATTTTCTGTATCAAAAAATATCAAATTTTTGATAATTTGTAAGGTAGTAAAATTTGATAGGTAGTGAAATGAGCAAACTATTGAAAATAGAAAGATTTAGAATATTGATTTGATAGTTTTGTGAGTGGAGGTAAGTAGGCGATAGCGTATGCTATCGAATATCTTACCAAAAGGGACAATTTAGTGATAAACTTATTAATTTTTTTATGATGATAAGGTAGATAAAATTTTGGTATGTCTCTTTATTTTTTTATTTAATTTATGCTATAATCATATTGACTAATAATAAGTTGTAGGGGAGATAGATAGTATGAAAAAAAGTAAAAGCAATATATGGTTGAAGACATTATTTATTATATATGTTATATTATTAATTTGGATAATAATATTTAGACTTAATTTTTCTGTTTCCAGTATTCATAGGATTAGAGAACTAAATTTAATTCCATTTTATTATGAAAATGTATATGAAGGAGATATTCCCATTTTTGAAGCAATTTTAAATGTTCTCATATTTTTACCGTTTGGAATATATCTAAAAATGTTTGGTATTACTAATAAAAAAATAATTTTATCTGGATTCGTGATTAGTTGTTTATTTGAATTGTGTCAATTTATTTTTAAATTTGGTGCAAGTGATATAACAGATATTATTACAAATACATTAGGAACAATATGTGGAATATATTTATATTCATTATTTTGTAAAATCTTTAAAGACAATAATAAAGTAAATAAGATTTTTAAAATAATAGCAACAATAATGTCAACTATTATGATGGCTTTATTCTTCTTATTATTAATCAATTTTATTATATAAATTACAATTTTGAGAGGTGTTAAAGAATGAGTAAATATGAGCCATTATGGAAGTATTTAAAAGATAATAATAAAGAAAAATATATATTATCTTATGAAGAAATTAAGAACATTATAGGATTTCAAATAGATCATTCATTTTTAACTTATAAGAAAGAAGCAAAAGAATTTGGATATGAAGCCTACAAAATATCTATGAAAGAAAAAACAGTAATTTTCAATAAGGTATAACTAGGAATTACAATTCAAAAAGGAGTGATGCTAATTATGAATTATAGTTATCTAATGGGAATTAATAATATTGATATACTTAAACAAAATAATGTTAAAATCAAATATTTTGGGAATAATTATGGAGTTATCTTTGATGACAATAAGATTGAATTGTTTGAAAAATATATATGTGAAACACTTGAAAATGGATTTTGGAATGAATATTTAGGTAAAGATAAGGTATTCATCTTTAAATTTGAAAACAGCAAAATAAAAAGATATGTATTAAATAAAGATAATGAAAAAGAAGTACTGAAGTTATGTTGTGAATTTGCAAATTGCAAATTCAAGTCTATTGATAAAATGTTGAGAGATAATAACTTTTATGCGGAAACTTATTATGCAGAAAATATTGGAAAACCCTAGAAATGTATTTGACAAATGCGAAAGAATATGTTATTATTTAATTACAAAATAAATGAACTTTGAATATCGCTAGTATTCAAATCATGACAGTGTGTGTACCACGAATACACATGCTATTTTTTTGTCAAAAAATAGAGCAGACCACGAATCTGCTCTACGACTAAATACAGCTAATTAGTCTTGACTTTGTTGTCATCTTGCATTTGCTTATGTTGTTGTTCTAATTGTTGTTGTAATCTAATGTTTTTTTCTCTTTCTGCTATGTACTTGTCAGCAAAATGCAAAATTAAATCGCTAGTATTCAAAACCATAACCCCCTTTCCGCCTTTTAGAAAAGGCTAGCCTTTCCTTTAACGTAAGGTTGTTAATAT
>CANRXN010000023.1 GCA_947643945.1 uncultured Clostridium sp. | reverse complement strand
AGAAACATAAGAACTAACAAAGGTATTACCTTAATTGCTTTAGTAATAACTATCATAGTTTTATTAATTTTAGCAGCGGTAAGTATTGCAACGTTAACAGGAGAAAATGGGATTTTGCGGAAAAAGCGATAAAGCAAAAATAGAAACTATAAAAAAATCAGCAGAGGAAAAAGTAAAAATAGCTGTTCTAGGAAGTTATGGAGAAGATAGCTTCATAAATTTAGAAGATTTAAATATAAATTTAAGACAAATAGAAGGATTAACAGATATTGTTTATGCTGAAAACTCTATTTTTGAAGTAAATAAAATAGATAACTTACCAATTGAAGTAGTTGTTGATGGATATACTTTCAAAATTGAGGAAACAGGAAATGTAACCGTAAAAATGGCAAAGCCAAAAGTAACTCATACAATAAATCCAGATACACAAGTAGAAGAAGGGAATACAATAACAATAACAATTAATGCAACTATAACAGAAGGAACAATTGTAAAAATAACAGATCCAAAAGGAAATGAAATAAGTAATGTAAAAACTATTACTTATGGGGTAACGGAGAATGGAATTTATACATTTATAGTTGAAGGAAGTAATGGAGAAAAAACATCATATTCTGTAGAAATAACCAATGGAACCGGAGAGATTTTTTCGGATATTTACTCAGCAACTGAAATTTATAAAGATAGAAATGGGAAAATAGCCAAAATACCAAAAGGATTTGCTGTAGGAAGATCAAATACAATTAACACAATAGACAATGGATTAGTTATAACAGACAAAATTGATGAAACTCATAAAAGTATAGGAAATGAATTTGTGTGGGTACCAGTCGAGGATCCTAAGGACTTTAAACAAGTCGAAGGATATTCTGGTTCAGGAAGACAAAGTGGAGAGGTTTTAGGAGAGCCATCGAGATATACATGGGCTGGATATTTTTATGCTACAGAAATTGAAGAATACGAACGAATGTATAGTAGTACAATAAGTAATAAAGGATTTTATTGTCGGTCGATATGAAGCAGGAAAAGAAGATAATAAAGTTGTTGTAAAAAAGAATAAGTCAGCTTATAGGGGTGTTACATGGGGAGTAGATGGTGGTAACCCAACAGGTGGTGCCGTAGAACTAGCTAAAAATTTTGTAAAAACTACCTATACAGATAAGCAAAAGGAAGTTGGTGTGTTTAGTTCCTTATGCTATGGGATACAATGGGATGCAACCATGCAATTTTTTGATAACAATTATATTAATGGAAAGTGTGGGGCGGATTCTTATGTAGTAAATAGTGAGGAAAAGGGTTGGTATAGTGGTAAAAATGGTAATCCAGATTTTATAACTGGAATCAATATAGATGAAAAGGCTAGTAATAGAATAAAAAATATCTATGATATGGCAGGAAATGTTATGGAATGGACAATGGAAGGTAATTATTTCCGTATAATAAGAGGAGGAGAACAGGATACGCACGCCCCGGCTTCTTATAGAATGAGTCGTAAACCATGGGAGAAAGAATATAACGACCCAATTGGATTTAGAGTTGTTTTAAATTTAAATAGCTAGTTTATAATTCAACAGAAGAATATACAGAGCCATATGCTTATGGATATAGTACAGAACAAAGTGATATCGAGTATTTCGTGGAGGAACATACAATATCGATGGAACTAGTAACCCGGCTTCTTATCGTGCAATTATGAATCCTCTTACTACTGGTGGCTTTTGCCTTGCTTTATACTTGTAGAACTGATGGCTTAAGAAAACTAAAACTGTAGATTTTGCGAAAGTAGCTTTAAAAGCACTAAATTTGAATCAAAGAAATTTAACCAAAGAGATACAATACATTAAATGCGCCACTAACGTGGCGTTTTAGTGCTTTTTAAAGAACTAAAAACAACAGCAAAAAAGAAAGTGAGAAAAAACGATATGATAGCCATTCAAGGAGAAATAAACAACAAATTAGAAGTAATAGTAGAGAATATAGAAGAAATTTAACAATCAACAAAAAAAGATTGAAAAAAAAACAAAAAACGGATATAATAAGAAAAACGAAAACAAAAGGAGTCGATAATAAATGATATCACAAATTGCGATGTTAGTTTTATTAATTGCCTTAAATGCCTTTTTTGCAGCGGCTGAAATTGCATTTATATCTTTAAACGATGCAAAAATCGAAAAACAAGCAAAAGAAGGAAACAAAAAAGCAAAACAAATTGAAAAAATGATAAAATCACCAAGCAAATTCTTAGCAACCATACAAATAGGAATTACCTTAGCGGGATTTTTATCTAGTGCCTTTGCAAGCGATGCCTTTGCCGAGAAATTAGCACCAGTTTTATTTAAAGTAATGCCATTTATTAGTCTTGGCATATGGAAGAGTGTTTCTATTATCTTAATAACCATCATATTATCATTCTTCACCTTAATATTTGGGGAATTAGTACCAAAAAGATTTGCTATGAAAAATTATGAAAAGATATCATTTACAACTATTGGAATCATTAGAGCTATTTCGATTATAACAGCGCCATTTGTAAAATTCTTAACAGCCGTAACAAATGCCGTATCTAAACTATTTGGTGTAGGAGAAAATGACGAAGAATCTGTAACAGAAGAAGAAATCAAAATGTTAATCGATCAAGGAGAAGAAAAAGGAACCATTCAAGAAGAAGAAAAAGAACTGATTAACAATGTATTTGAATTTAATGACATTACCGTAAGTGAAATTATGAGGCACAGAAAAGACATTTTTGCCGTAGATATTAACATTAGTAATGAAGAATTATTACACGAACTCTCTGCCGAAGAATACCGTTATAGTAGAATTCCTGTATATGACGAAACCATTGACGAAATTAAAGGAATTTTATATGTAAAAGATGTTCTAAAAAATATCAACAAAAAAACATTTAAAGTTAAAAACGTAGTAAAAGATGCTTATTTTGTATCCCAAAATAGATTAATCAATGAAGTATTTAAAGAATTACAAAAAAACAAAAAACAAATTGCAATCATTGTAGACGAATATGGAGGAACAGCAGGTTTAATTACCATGGAGGATATTTTAGAAGAATTAGTAGGAGATATTTTTGACGAATATGACAAAGAAGAAAAAGAATACGAACAAATTGATACTAACACCTTTTTCTTAAGTGGAAGTATGACCATTAATGATGTCAATAAACTACTAGATGCCAAAATTCCAGAAGGAGATTATGATACCATTTCAGGTTATTTACAAGAAAAACTAGGAAGAATTCCAGAAGAAGAGGAACTACCAACAATTGATACAGAAACCGTTACTTACAAAATAGAAGAATATGAAGATAAAAGAATCTTAAAAGTAAAAGCTTGTAAAAACAATATAGAAAAAATACAAGTAGAAGAAGAGTAAAAACTTTTTTAGAGAGGAATAGAATAAAAATGAAAAAAAGATATGTGGCAACTTTAATAATTATAATTCTAATATTGGGAGCAATTGCATCAGTAGGGATTTTTCGACTTGTGGAAGAACAAGGAAAAACCTATGAAATCGCAAAAGTGAACCAATATAATTATTTTATTTTAAAACAAGAAAATCAATATGGTGTAATCGACAAACAAGGAAATATTGTAGTAAAGCCGGAATATGAAGAAGTAAAAATACCAAATCCTGAAAAAGAGTTTTTTATTTGTTACCAAGAACAGGCAAGTAAGGTGCTAAATTGTAACCAAGAAGAGATATTAACCCAATATACAGAAGTTCAACCAATTCGACTAAAAAACATATCAAGTGATTTAATGTATGAAAAAAGTGTCTTAACCTATTGTCAAGATGGAAAATATGGTCTAATTAATTTTGAAGGAAAGCAAATTACAAAACCAATTTATGACGAAATTGATAGCTTGCCATATAAAGAAGGAGAACTACTAGTAAAGCAAAATGACAAAGTGGGAGTAATTAATATAAAAGGCAATAAAATGGTAGAAATAGCCTATCAAGAAGTAAAAGTAGATGGTTATTATACCGAAGAAAATCATTATCAATATGCAGGTTATATCGTATCAACGAAAACAGAAGAAGGTTACCGTTATGGCTATTTAAATCATAAAGGAAAAGAAATTTTAAAACCAGAGTATACAGAAATTTCAAGAATTACCAACATAAACGATAATGATAATGCCTATTTAATTTGTGCAAAAAATGGACAATATGGTGTCAATAAAAATCAAGAACTAATGGTAAACCATGAATATCAATCCATTCAATATGACGAAACCAATGAACTACTAGTCGTAGAAAAAAGTAAAAAATATGGAGTGGCTAACTTACTTCGGGCAAGTAATAGTTCCTATTAAATATCCAGAAATTGATATAACTGGTATGTATGTTTATGCTAAAAATGAGCAAGAAACCATAGTATATGACAAAAATGGTGCACAAGCAAATATTTCACCAAATACGGTAATAGTAGAGACAAGCAACAACAACTATAAAATTAAGATTAATAACGAAAATGGAACAAAATATGGCTTAATAGACAAAAATGGAAAAACACTGATTGAAGAAAAATATAATTATATGGAATATTTATATGACAATTACTTTTTAGCAAGTAATGAAGAAGGAAAATTAGGAATTATAGACGAAATGGGAAAAACAAAAGTTGAAGCCATCTATAATTCTATGCAAAAAATTCAGGACACAGACTTAATTGAAACAACACTAGCACAAAATAAAACAACACAAATTTATGCAAGAAATATGGAAAAGATTTGTGAAATGGAAAATGCAACAATCGAAAAAGAAAAGGATATCATAAAAATATACAATGAAACCCAAACAAGGTATTTTAATGAAGAAGGAAAAGAACTAAAAAATACAGAAGTATATCCTGGAAATTCGTTATTTGTTTCAGCAAAGGACAATCAATATGGCTATGTAGACCGCACAGGAAAACAAATAGTAGAGTATCAATATGAAAGAGCAACCGAATTTAATTCCTATGGTTTTGCGGGTGTAAAAAAAGACGGTAAATGGGGTGTAATTGATTCCCAAGGAAAAGAAATAATAGCGCCAGTTTATGAACTAGAAAATAAATTACAACCATTTTTTATAGGAGATTATTATAAAGTAAATTATGGCGTAGGAGAATTTTATTATACCAATGCTAACATGGGTTCAAAATAAGAATTTAAAAATTTTATACAAGTAAAATTGTCAATACCAATAAAAAAAGAATAGTTAAAGGTTAATAGGTCAAGCTATTTCCATCATAACCTTTAACTATTCTTTTTTTATTGGTATTGGCAGATAACTTTTACAATCATTATTTAAGTTATAGCATTTTAAAGTTTAAATTCATAATATTAGTAAATACTTATAATAAGAAAAACAAAAAAAGAAGGTGTCAAATTGAAATTAGGAGTTGCTTTATCTGGTGGAGGAATTAGAGGAATTGCCCATGCAGGAGCCTTAAAAGCATTAGAGGATAATGGAATAAAAATTGATGTAATAGGAGGAACTAGCTCAGGAAGTTTAGTTGCTTCTTTATATGCCATGGGATATTCGCCTTATTATATATACATATTGTTTAAAAGATATGCCAAAGACGTAGTAGAAATGAATTCTATTCCTATTGTATCGGGAATAGGGAACTTTATGAAAAATAAAAGTTTTCATATTTCAGGTTTAAAAACAGGAGAAAGTATTGAAAAAGCCTATAACAATATTGCCATTCGAAAAGGGATAAGAAAAATAAGTGACATTACCAATATGCCACTAGTCATTCCTAGTGTAGATGTAAAATCTTCAAAAGAATATGTATTTACGAACCAAATTCCAGCAAAGAATAAAGATACGTCGCAGTATATTACCGATATTCCAATTGGAAAAGCAGTAAGAGCAAGTAGCAGTTTTCCTGGCGTTTTTTGTCCTTGTGATTTTAAAGATTATAAATTCTTAGATGGCGGTGTATTAGACAACATTCCTGTAATAGAGGTAAAAAAGCAAGGGGCCAATAAAGTAATTGCCATCAATTTTAAAGCAGATGATATTGACGAAAACAGTAATGTAATGGATATTGCAATGCGAACCATTGACATCATGGGTAATAAAATTTCAGAAGAAAGTTTAGAGCAAAGTGATTTTATATTAACTATTTCAACCGATAAAACTGGACTTTTGGATATAGAAAAAATGGATAAATGCTATCAATTTGGTTACCAAGCGGTTATGCAAAATTTAGCCAAAATAAAAGAATTATTTAACGAAAAAGTATAGGAAATTAAGAAGCATAATAAGACAATTTGAATATAATACTATATACAAAAAGAGAAAGGAAGAAAAGCAATGAAAATAAGATATTTTGATAATGCAGCCACAACAAGAGTAAAAGAAGAAGTTATGCAAGAAATGTTACCGTACTTTAGTGAAAAATATGGAAATGCCTCTTCGCTTTATAGTATAGGAAGAATTTCTAAAAAAGCGATAGAAGAAGCTAGAAAAAAAGTAGCAAACTTAATTGGCTGTAACAGCCATGAGATTTATTTTACCGGTTGTGGGTCAGAAAGTGATAATACCATAATCAAAGGAATCGCTTATAATAATCGAAAAAAAGGAAAACACATTATAACATCTAAAATAGAGCATCCAGCCGTACTTCATACATGCCAGAGCTTAGAAAAAGAAGGATTTGAAGTAACCTATTTAAACGTAAACAAAGAAGGAATTATTGATATAGAAGAATTAAGAAATGCTATTCGAAATGACACGATATTAATTACCATCATGTTTGCTAATAACGAAATTGGAAGTATACAGCCAATTGAGATGATTTCAAAAATTGCAAGGATGTACAACAGTGTATTCCATACGGATGCGGTGCAAGCCTGTGGAAATGTGCCGATTGATGTAAAGAAAATGGGAATTGACAGTTTATCTTTATCTGGTCACAAATTATATGCACCAAAAGGGATAGGCGCATTATATGTAAGAAGCGGAATTGAATTTCAAAAATTTATGGAAGGTGGACATCAAGAAAAAAATAAAAGAGCAGGAACAGAAAATGTAGCAGGAATTGTAGGATTAGGAAAAGCTTGTGAACTTGCAAAATTACATTTACCAGAGCATATGGCGCATTTAAAAACATTAAGAGACGATTTTGTAAGTAAAGTACAAGAAAAGATAGAAGGAGCTATATTAAATGGGGGAATGCAAGCAAGGCTTCCAGGCAACGCCAATTTTGCCTTCTCCAACATTGATGGTGAAGCTCTATTATTAAACTTAGATGCGAAAGGAATTTGTGCATCAGCAGGCTCAGCTTGTACATCAGGTTCATCAGCTCCTTCTCATGTTTTAGAAGCAATAGGACTTTCTAATGAGTTAGCCAGTGGCTCACTTAGAGTTACCTTTGGGGAAGACAATACAAAAGAAGATGTAGATTATTTGGTGGAATCTTTGGTAGAAATTATTGGAAAACTTAAGGGTTAAAAATGAATAAGTAAAATTTTTTAGAAAACATTATTAAATATCAAAGGCTGACTACATACTTTCGTATATAGCCAGTCAGTTTTTTGGGGGTAATCAGTCGATTGAAGAAATAATAACGTCTGTCCTTCCATTGTCATTCTTCTCACAGCCCTCCTCTGCAACCAATTTCCCGAAATTCCTGAAACTTCTCTTAGTATATTCAGTTGTAATTATACAGCTTCCTATTTCAGAGTGAATGTTTAAGGACTCAAGCATTGTGTCGGGTTCTTTACAAGAATTATTTGGTAGAAGAGGGACAGTACCCTCAATGTAAAGTGTGACCGTTGTTTTGTTTGTTATTGTCATAACAGCACCTCCTAAACCTTTAATAATTTTATTATATCATATTTCATACAAAATTGCTAATTTTTAGCAAAGCGATAGCACATTTGATGCCATCAACACTAGCAGACATGATACCACCGGCATAGCCTGCTCCTTCGCCACAAGGGTAAAGACCAGAAATGTTAGAAATTAAGTTTTCATTTCGCAATATTCTTACAGGAGAAGAACTTCTTGTTTCAACACCTGTTAAGATACTATCTGGATGGGCAAAGCCTTTTAACTTTGTTTCAAAGAATTGTAATCCTTCTTTTAAAGTTTGGCTAACAAAGTCTGGCAAAATTTCATTTAAATTGGTTAAAGTAACACCGAGGTTGATAAGTAGGAGTTACTTCTCCTATGGTGGTGGATTTACGATTATTTAAGAAATCTTCTACTCTTTGCACAGGGGCATAATAATTACAGCCACCTAAGGAAAAAGCCTTTTTCTCTAATTCTTTTTGAAAATACATGCCAGCTAGAGCAGAAGTATCTTTAAAATCGTCAGGTGTAACATTAACTAAAAGAGCAGAATTAGCATTTTGGCCATCACGTAAATACAAGCTCATACCATTGGTTACAACAGTTTCTTTTTCACTCGAAGAAGCCATAACTTGACCACCGGGGACACATACAAAAAGTATAGCAAGAACGACCAGAGGAAGAGTGATAAGCTAACTTATATTCTGCAGGTGGCAAGGCCAATTTGGTAATAGTTCCATATTGCGCCTTATTAATCCATTCTTGTAAATGTTCGATACGAACGCCAACAGAAAAATTTTTAGGTTCCATTAAAAGCCCTTTGCCATAAAGCGTTTCAAAGGTATCTCTTGCACTATGCCCAATGGCTAAAATTACGTTGCTTGCTAAAAATTCTTTTTCTACACCATTAGAAAGAGTAAGCAAGCTTACAATTTGTTGATTGCAAATGTTAAAATCAATTACTTTTGTGTTAAAGTAAAAAGTTCCACCGGTTTCTAACTATATATTCTCTCATATTTTTTATGATATGAAGTAAATTGTCTGTGCCAATATGTGGTTTTGAAAGGTATAAAATTTCTTTTGGTGCACCAAAATGGACAAATTCTTCTAAAACCTTTTGACAAAAAGGACTGCTAATACCAGTAGTTAGTTTTCCATCTGAAAAAGTGCCAGCACCGCCTTCTCCAAATTGAACATTAGAGGAGGTGTTAAGTTTACTGGTTTTTAAG
>CANRXN010000022.1 GCA_947643945.1 uncultured Clostridium sp. | reverse complement strand
ATATTTGAGTTCATAGAAAGCTGGTACAATCGTAGAAGGATACATTCATCAATTGAATATAAAGTGCCAAGTGAACTTGAAAATGAAGTAGCATAAGATGAACCACTTATAAGTTATGAAGAACAAAGCTTAAAGATAAAAGATTCTAAATTTACATTGGTATAAATGATATACTGCAGCTCCTTACGTTGCCATTTACGGGTATGTAAAATAAAGAGATATCTTCAATGTCAACTTTTTATAGATTAGAAATGTTTTGAAGGTACAAATAACAGCCAAAAAGAAATGGATATAGGAGAAACACCAATAATGCTGGCTAGTAATATTCCAATACACAAACAAAAATTAAAGAAGGATACTTTTGTGATTTGTGCAATTATTTATAGAAAATGGTTAGTATGATTAATATTTTTAATCAAATAAAACTTTAGACCTTTGAGGAAAATAAAGTAGAACTATTAATAAACTACTTTTCCTTGAAGGTCTTAATTGATTTCACTAGCAAAATGGTTAATCTATAAAAAATCATAAAAATCCCCAAAACTATGGAAAAAAAAGCCAACATGTGATACAATACAAAAGCAAAACAAAAAAAGGAGAAAAGCAATGGGATTTTTTGATAAACTAAAACAAGGAATGAACAAAACGAAAAGTTCATTTGACGACAAAATAAACAGCGTATTCAAAAGCTTCAAAAAAATAGACGACGACTTTCTAGACGAACTAGAAGAAATACTAATCATGGCAGACATAGGGATGGAAACATCCGTAAAAATAATAGGAAACCTAAGAAACAGACTAAAAAAAGAAAAAATACAAGACGAAGAAGAAGTAAAACAAGCCTTACGAGAAGAAATGCAAAAAATATTAGACAAAGAAGACAAAGACTTGCACCTACAAACCAAGCCAGCAGTTATCTTAGTCGTTGGTGTAAACGGAGTTGGAAAAACCACCTCCATTGGAAAAATAGCCAACCGTTTAGCAAAAGACGGAAAAAAAGTAGTAGTAGCAGCAGCAGATACCTTCCGTGCAGCAGCAGTAGAACAACTAGAAATTTGGGCAAAAAGAGCAGGAGCAGACATCGTAAAACGAGAAGAGGGAGTAGACCCAGCCTCTGTTGTATACGATGCCATCAAAATCACAAAAGAAAAGCAAGCAGACATTTTAATAGTAGATACTGCAGGAAGATTGCACAATAAGAAATATTTAATGGACGAACTGAATAAAATTCAAAAAGTAATCAAAAAGGAAATGGAAGAAGCAGACAAAGAAGTCCTACTAGTAATTGATGGAACAACTGGACAAAATGCTATATCTCAAGTAAAAGCCTTTAAAGAAGAAGCGGACATAACAGGACTTGTCTTAACCAAATTAGATGGAACCGCAAAAGGCGGAGTGGTAATAGGAATTGTTGAAGAAAACAAAATCCCTGTGAAATTTATAGGAATAGGGGAACAAATAGACGACATGGAAATTTTTGAATCAAGTGATTTTGTAAAAGCAATTATTTAAAAAATGAGAAAATAAAGGGTGTTTTTATAGAAAAAAAGGAGGAACAATCTGTGGAGGAGAACAAAAAAGTAGAAACAAAACAAGAAACCATTATGGACACAGCCAACACCAAAGAAACAAGAAATAGAAACAAAAAAGAAAAAAGCAAAACAAGAATGATATTAGTTATCTTATTTTTAATCGTATTTGCAATTATCAGTTATGTACAATTAAGAGGAAGCTATTTAGAATACCAAGAAATGGGACAACAATACATTCATATTTTCTATACCAATATGATTTACAAATATGCCATTATGGCAGTTAACTTTGTCATTTTATACTTTATCATTTATTTTACCAACCGAGGCATCAAAAAAGGATTACAACCATTTTTTGAAAAAGAAAACAAACCAATGCCAAAACTATTAAACAAATCGTTAGCACTAGTAATTGCAGCTATTACCAGCATAATCGTATCAGCCACTCTAATGCAAAAAATCATGTTAATGATAAACTCTACCGCATTTGGAGTACAAGATGTTGTTTTCAATTTAGATATTTCCTATTACATGTTCCAAAAACCAGTAATTGAAGCATTTGCATTATATTTTACCGTATTATTTGTGGGATTATCTATCTATATGGCATTATATTATGTGATTGTATTTAACCGATTTTTTGACGGAATAGATGGAAAAATGCTAAAACAAAGCTTATTTATGAAAAAGCTAACAAGAAACATCTTGTTTGTAATCATTGGAATTGCCATCATGACACTATTAAACACACAAAACATGGTATTTGGAAAACTATTAACAATCCGGAGACGATGTCGACATAGTAGGGGCGGGATTAACAGAAACCACAGTAAAATTATGGGGTTATATCCTATTTGCTGTTATCATTGTTGTTTTTGCTTACCGTGCTTTAAAATATTTTAAAGAGGGGTCTACTAGTAAAGTACTAAAAAACTTAGCCATCATACCAGGTTATCTAGTAATCTTATTTATCATTATGATGGTATTTGACTTACTATTTGTAAGTTCAAATGAATTGGACAAAGAAAAAGACTACCTAGCAGAAAATATAAAAAATACCAAAAATGCTTATAATATCAATATAGAAGAAAAAAACCTTCGCAATTCAGGAACCATCACCAGTGAAGAGGTAGCTAAAAACGAAAACGTAATTAATAATATTCCAATTATTAGTAAAGATGCGGTATTAAAAACACTAGAAGACAGCCAAACTAAAACAGGGTATTTTTCTTACCGAAATGCAAACTTAGCCAAATACAACATCAAAGGAAAAGACCAAGTTATCTATGTAGCACCAAGAGAAATAAAAAATTTAGGAAGAACCTACACCAACAAAACCTATGAATATACCCATGGTATGGGAG
Source organism: uncultured Clostridium sp. (assembly GCA_947643945.1). Classification (GTDB taxonomy): domain Bacteria; phylum Bacillota; class Clostridia; order TANB77; family CAG-508; genus CAG-269. Next base: position 6,320 of record CANRXN010000022.1, on the reverse strand, counting down.
AAATCCTAATAGCCGCTAATAAAAGTGTAGATAGTGGAAATGTACAATATATTCAAAAAGAAGTATCAGGAAATGACGAGCAAATTGCGATTTCTCAACCTAGAATGTATTTTGGTTTGGCGAATAACGAAATCGTTGCCACCAACGCAAAAAACAAGCAAGAATATGATTATACAGACGAAAATGGAACCGATTACACTTCAACCTATGAAGGAAAAGCAGGATTACAACTAAACTTTATTGATAGACTAATCTTAGGAATCACAAAGGGAGATTTAAATTTAGCCTTTTCAGGGGAAATTACCAATGACAGTAAAATATTAATCAATCGAGATATCCTAGCAAGAGCCAAAAAAGCATTGCCATACTTAATTTATGACGAAAATCCATATACTGTAATAACCAAAGAAGGCAAAATTGTATGGGTAATCGATGCCTACACCGTATCTAGTAGCTATCCATACTCACAATATACGTCTATCCAACACGATGGAATAAAAGAAAATATCAACTATATTAGAAATTCTGTTAAGGTAATAATAGACAGTTATGATGGAACAGTTTCTTACTATATAACAGATAGAACCGATCCAATTGCTATGGCATACAGAAATATTTATAATACTTTATTTGTGGATTTGGACGAGCAAATACCAGAAGATATAACCAATCATTTAATTTATCCGAAGTTTTTATATAATGTGCAAGCTGAAATTTTAAAAGTATATCATAATGTAAAGCCAGATGTATTATATAGAGCAGATGATTTATGGGACATTGCAAAATACAATAGTATAAAATCTACCAAAGCTACAGGAACTTATATGGAACCATATTATACCATGACCAAAACAGTAGATGGTGAAAAATTTGGGCTAATACAAGTATACACACCAAATGAAAAACAAAATATAATTTCTTATTTAGTAGGAAGTAGTGAGCAAGGAGAAAACCAATTAAAACTATACAAGTTATCAGCAGATAGCAACATCGTCCGGACCAATGCAGTTAGATAAACAAATAGAAGAAGACGAGCTGATTTCTAGCGAGCTAGAAGCCCTAAACACAACTGGAACCAAATTGACCAAGCAAATGATAGTAGTTCCTATTAATAATACTTTATTATATGTAGAGCCAATTTATCAAACCATGTTAAACGAAACGGATGTGCCACTTCTTAAAAAAGTAATTGTAGCATCTGGTAACAAAGTAGCAATAGGAGATACCTTACAAACCGCTTTAGAAAAATTATTATCCACCTATGCTGTAGCAATCGAAGTAGAAAATACAGACGATTTAGAAGGGTTAATAGAAGCAATCATTAAAGCCAATAAGAATTTAACACAATCAAATGGTAATAATGACTGGGAAATGATGGGAAAAGACGTAAAACGTTTGCAAGAATTAATTACTTCCTTAGAGACGGTTAAAAAAGAAGAGGATAAGAAGAAAGAAGAGCTAGAAAAAAATAACAATCAAGCAAAACAAAACCAAACGAACGAAACCAATTTAAATAGTAATACCAACATAAGTAATGAATTAAAAAGTGAATAAAACAAAACAAAAAAATCCACCCTATTGTTAAAAGGTGGATTTTTTATGTGGTTAAAAAAGAAAAAAGCAAATATCTTAGAAAAATCAATTGAAAACTTAAGTAATACCTTGCAAGAAGGAAACTTAATCGAGTGGGCTTATTTACTTGGCAATAAAAAAGAAATTATAAAACGAAATTTACTAGCAGGTATTTTTAGAGGTGTTGGAATTGGTATTGGTGTTACCATTATTACTGCCATACTAGTCATGTTATTGCAAAAAATTGTGACTTTGAATATACCAGTAATTGGCGAATATATTGCTGATATTGTAGAAATTGTGGAGAGGAGTAGGTGAATTTCGTGAAATGTTAAGAATAACATTGTAAGATGTAACATAAAATGTTATAATGAAATTCAAGGTAAGTTGCCAAAAGTATAGAATTAAGGAGGGGTCATGTATGAACCAGAACAAGCAAGAACAGTCAAGTATAGTCTTGAATCCAACAATCGTAATATCTAAAAAGCGGGAAATCGAGATATGGAGCGTGGATGCTACCAGAAAGTCTTGGAATATGCTGGAAAGTATGAGTAGTTTTAAGAAAATGTGTTCAACAAAAGAAAAAGAAGCTCAAAAGAAAAAGGACATTATGGAAAATGCTACTCGATTAATAGCACAAGAAGGAATGACTTTTGATAGAGCAATGCAAAAGACCATAAATTCTTATATAAAGGTTTTAATGGATTTTGAAGACGCGACGAAAAGATGAAAAAAAGCACGGAAAGGTTTATTCTTTCCGTGCTTTTTCAATTAAAACATTATTTTTCTAATTTATAAAATACTTTTTTACCTTTTTTTAAAATAGCATATCCATTAGAAAAATCACTATCAGTAAGAGCCAAAGTTACATCCGTAACTTTTTTATTATTTAAAGAAATACCGACCTTGATTAATTAATGTTCTAGCTTGTCCTTTAGAAGGTGCCATACCTGTTAAAAGGATAGCATCTAAGATAGAAATATTATTATTTTCGACCTTGACGGTTGGCATATTTTCTAAACTACCTTGTCCGCTAAACAAAGCATTAGAAGCCTCTTCGGCCTTTTTTGCTTCTTCCTCTCCATGAACTAATTTAGTAATTTCATAGGCTAATATTTTTTTGGATTCATTAATTTTTTCGTCTTGATAAGAAGATAATTCTTTTATTTTAGTAGTTGGTAAGAATGTTAGCATATTAAATACGGTTTCAACACTACTATCTTCTATATTTCTCCAATATTGATAAAATTCATATGGTGATGTTTTATTAGGGTCTAACCACAAAGCCCCCTTTTCTGTTTTACCCATTTTTTTGCCTTCTTTAGTGGTTAATAGCTTAAAGGTTAAGCCATAAGAATCGTCTTTTCCAATTTTTCGAATTAGTTCTACACCACCAATAATATTAGACCATTGGTCGTTTCCACCCATTTGAAGTTTACAACCATATTTATTGTATAGATATAAGAAGTCGTAAGATTGCATTAACATGTAACTCATTTCAAAAAAGGTAAGACCTGTTTCCATTCTTTGTTTATAACATTCTGCTGCTAGCATTCGATTAACAGAAAACAAACTTCCAATTTCACGAACAAAGTCAACAAATTTTAAATCTAGTAGCCAATCAGCATTGTTGACAATAATAGCAGCATTTTCGCCTTCAAAACTAATGAATCTTTCAATTTGTTTTTTGATACATGCTACATTGTGGTCAAGTTCCTCACGAGAAAGCATTTTTCTCATATCGGTTTTTCCGGGAAGGGTCACCAATGGTTGCCGTTCCACCACCGACTAAAATAATTGGTTTATGACCACATTGTTGCAGATGGCTTGCTACCATTAAAGAAACAAAATGACCAACATGTAAGCTGTCTGCTGTTGGGTCAATTCCAATGTAAAAAGGAACGGATTCTTTTCCAAATAATTCTTTGATTTCTTGAGGATGTGTCATTTGCTCAATGTAGCCTCTTTCTTCTAATATCGTAAAAACATTTTCCATAATAATCAAGCCTTTCTTAAAATATTATAAAATGTTGATATAATGTGTTTATATCAACATTAGTTATTGCCAAGTTCTCCTAAGGCATTTTTTAATTCTTCAATACTGTTTAGTTCTTGTTTATAATCTTGGAATTCAGGATATCCTACAAAACGATTTAAGTTCTTTACAGAAATGCCGGTATCGTTTGAGATGGTATTGATAGAGTTGTTTAATCCATTTTCTAGTATATAGGTTTTAAAGGTTGAAAATTCAAATCCATCTTTACTAGCACATTTAGGGCATACATTCCCTTCTGCTACATAAAAATTCCCACATCTACTACATCTATTAAATTCCATAATTTTTTCCTTCCTTTCATCTTTTGACAAATCTTTTTTAATTCTCCCAAATTGTATCATAAAATAAAAAAAAATAAAAGTGATTTTGGAAGATTTATGTTTTTTTTGTGAAAAGCATTGACAATTTCGCAAAAATTTATATAATCAAATAGAAAAAATAATAGGAGGTAAAAAATATGAAAGCATATGTATGTAAAGTATGTGGTTACATTCACTTTGGTGAAGAGCTACCTACAAGATGTCCACAATGTGGAGCAGGAAAAGAAAAATTTGAAGAAAAGGTAGAAAACAAAGCTGGTAACCAATATGTAGACGAGCATAAAATTGGTGTAGCAAAAGGACTAGACGAAGAAGTTGTAAAAGGACTAAAAGATAATTTTATGGGAGAATGTACAGAAGTTGGAATGTACTTAGCAATGAGCCGTCAAGCTGATAGAGAGGGGTATCCAGAAATTGCAGAAGCATTTAAAAGATATGCTTGGGAAGAAGCAGAACATGCAGCAAAATTTGCAGAATTATTAGGAGAAGTTGTATACGAAGATACTAAGAAAAATGTATCTTTAAGAGCAGAAGCAGAATGCGGAGCTTGCATGGGTAAAAAAGAGTTAGCAACCAGAGCAAAGGAATTAGGTTATGATGCTATTCATGATACCGTTCACGAGATGTGTAAAGATGAAGCCAGACATGGTAGAGGATTTGAGGGATTATTAAAAAGATATTTCTAAAGTTTAAAATTGCCAAAAGGGATTAAAGTGAACCTTTTTGGCAATTTTTTAAAACTTTTTCCACATAAAATGTTGATTTTAAAATTAAAAAAGTATAAAATTGATTTATAAATCAAGCAAATCTGATATAAAAGAATAAGAACAAAAATAAAGGTGAATACTAACAAAAGATAGGAGAAAATAAATATGGAAGGGATTGTAAAAAAAGAAAGAATAGGAGGAGTTACTTTAATTGCCTTAGTCATAACTATTATTGTTTTACTAATTTTAGCAGGGGTTTCAATTGCAATATTAACAGAAGAAAATGGAATAATGAATAAAGCAACCAATTCTAAAGAAGAAACAAGAGGGGCAAATGTTCAAGAAGCAAGAGATTTGTGGAGAACAAATCAAGAAGCAGATAAACATAGTAATAGTAAAACAGCACAAACGCTAGAAGAGTTAATAGAAGAGTTAGTAGACCAAAAACTGTTAACAGATGATGAAAAAGATAGTATTTTAGGAAATAAAGAAAAGGAAATTGAAGCAACTTATCAAGTGACCATAGGAAATAGAAATATAAAATTTAAAGAGGATAATGGCAATATAGAAGAACTAAAAATAGGAGATTACATAGATTATAAACCGGATACAATAACTGTTCCATATGACAAAGTAGGAGAAACATATACAGGATATCCTAATACTGGTATTATGCAAGATACTACCTTGAAATGGAGAATATTAGACATCAGTGAAAATACAATAAATTTAATTAGTGATAAACCAGTAGAATTTAACTTATATTTTCAAGGAGCAAGAGGATACAATAATGCAGAACAAATACTAAATGAGTATTGCAAGCAGATGTATAGTAACAAATCTTATCAAGCAGTAGGTAGAAGTTTAAATATAGAAGACGTACAAAATAAAATGAGAACAAATCAAGAAACACGGAAAGAAAGAATACGAGAATTATATAAGTGAAAACAATACTCCCTATAATAAGAGCTATTCTTATACTAAAAATAAATGGTATCCAACACAGTATAAAAATAAAAAAGAAGAAAATGAAGAATATACAACAGAAGAAACAGCGAAAAAAGAAGAAATGAACAATAATCTAATAATAACACAGAATCATTGGCAAATGGAGAATGCCAATGTAATGAAGAATAATTTTGAAGTAGCCGATACAAAAGAAAAGGAGAAGGAAGAAACGATGTATTATGAACTACTATGTAATAGTGGGAATTCGCATTATTGGTTAGCTTCATGTTCTAATGATGCTTATCACAATTCTTATAGTCGTTTTGGAATTTTTCATATATGGGAAGGAGTAGTTAGTAGTCGATTTGTTTTTTATTCTAATAATGAAAGTCAGGCTCGAGAAAATTATATAAGACCAGTGGTTTCAATACCCATTAATGCAATAAAATAGGATAATATAAAAAGTACCAAGAGAATAATCATTTGGTACTTTTTATATTTATGATTTCAATTTCATAAACTTATCATAAAAATCTGGAATTTGTTTTTGTAAGCGGATAGGCTTTAAACTAGTATCAGTAAAACAATGCTTTGTTTCGCCAGTCAAAACTAAATTGCCAGTTTTTTTATCGATTATTTGGTAGCCCATTGTCAAACGAACCCCATTAAAATCTTTCACAAAGGGTTTAATTTGAATGATATCATCAAAAGTAACAT
>CANRXN010000021.1 GCA_947643945.1 uncultured Clostridium sp. | reverse complement strand
AACACCCCAAGATAAATTCTTAGAAATAAACTTCAAAAGAAGTTGATTTTTTGAAAGCTCGTCAATCACATAATTAATAATAAAAATAATTTGGTCAGCAAAATCTTTAATATAATTTTTTCTCATTTTTGTTAGGGCGTCTGTAAATAATTTTTTTGATTTTTTAGCAATTAAAACATCACGAATTTCGTATTTATCTTTAAAATATAAATAAAATGTACCTTTGGCAACATTAGCATTATCTACAATTTCTTGAATAGAGGTTGCTTTGATACCTTTTTCGGTAAATAGTTTGAAGGCAGTGTCTAATAGTCGATTTTCTTTTTCATTTTTTTGTTCTAATATTCCCATGATATTCTCCTAAATATAATTATTAACTAATTGTATTATGTCATAAAGTAAAAAAAAAATCAATAAAATTTGAAAAAGTATTGACCAATGGTCATAAAAGTAATATAATATTAAAAGTGACCAATGGTCACTTTTGGGAAACGTAAAAAGGTTTATAGGAACAGCCTTAGAAACCTGAATATAAAAGAGTAAGGAGAAGAAAAATGTTTGCATTAAAATTTGGAAAATTTGTAACCAAACACAAAAAAGCCATCCTAGTACTAGCACTAGTACTGCTAATACCAGCCATTTTAGGAATCAAGGCAACCAAAATCAACTACGATATTTTAGTGTATCTACCAGAAGACATCGAAACCATCCAAGGCGAAAACATCTTATCACAAGAATTCAACATGGGAGCCTTTTCCATGATAGTAGTCGAAGACATGAAAACAAAAGATATTATCAAACTAGAAGAAAAAATAAGAGAAATTGACAATGTAGAAAAAGTAATAGGAGTAGCTGACTTAGTAGGAACCAGTATTCCCACCCAAATGATACCAGACGAAATAAAAGATAAAATTGATAAAGAAGGAGCCACCCTTTTATTTGCTACCTTTAAAGACAGCATCTCAGCAGATACTACTATGAAAACCATAGAAACCTTAAGAAATATCACAAACGGGCAATGCAAAATTAGTGGCATGTCAGCAACTATACTAGACACAAGAGACTTATCTAATGCAGAAATTGCTATCTATGTAATCATTGCCGTAATCCTATGTATTGCTATTTTACAAATTGCCTTAGACTCTTATGTAGCACCAATCTTATTGCTATTAAACATAGGAATTGCCATCCTCTACAACATGGGAACTAACGTATTTTTAGGGCAAATATCTTATATCACAAAAGCAATCAGTGCAGTCCTACAGCTAGGTGTTACCATGGATTTTGCCATATTTTTATACCATAGCTATCAAGCAGAGCAAAAAAACCAGCAAGACAAAAACGAAGCCATGGCACATGCTATCAGTAAAACCATGGGAGCTGTAGTAGGTAGCTCATTAACCACCATTGCCGGATTTTTAGCACTTTGTAGCATGAACTTAAGCTTAGGAAAAGACATTGGAATTGTTATGGCAAAAGGCGTAGCATTAGGTGTAATTAGTGTTATTACTGTTTTACCAGCATTTGTTTTATTACTAGACAATCTAATAGAAAAAACAAAACACAAACCATTCATGCCAAAATTCCAGACCGTAACAAGCTTTACTGTTAAGCATTACAAGGCAATCATAGTTGCATTTATCATTATTTTACCAATTGCTTTTTATGGTTATATTTATACCGATGTATATTATAATCTAGATAAATCCTTACCCAAAACCTTGCCAAGCGTAGAAGCTAACAATACCCTAAAAGAAAAATTTAACATCGTATCAGCAGAAGTAGTATTAGTAAGCAAAGAATTACCAAACTATAAAATAAATGAAATGTTAGAAAAAATAGAGCAAATAGACGGCATTGAATGGACTATGCGGTTACCCAAAACTAGCAGGAAACTTGCCAGACAGCATGTTACCAGAAGACGTAAAAAGCATTTTTGAAAATGACAAATATCAAATGTTAATCATAAACTCAAAGTACGAAATGGCAACCAACGAACTAAACGAGCAAATCACCAAAGTCAATGAAATTATCAAACAATATGATGATACAGCAATCTTGGCAGGAGAAGGACCATTAATGAAAGACTTAGTAGAAATCAGCAACCATGACTTTAACAGTGTAAATGTCGTATCCATCGCCATTATCTTTATCATTATGATACTCGTCCTAAAATCCATTGGCTTACCAATCATATTAATAATCGTCATAGAATTTGCCATATTTATCAACATGGGAATCCCTTATTACACAAACGTAAGCCTACCATTTGTAGCCTCTATCGTAATAGGAACCATTCAATTAGGCGCAACCATAGACTATGCCATATTAATTACCACAAAATACAAAGAAAACAAAAAGAAGAAAAAAGACAAAAAACAAGCCGTAACACAAGCCTTAGAAGACTCCATTAGCTCCATCGTAGTAAGCGGACTATGCTTCTTTGGAGCAACCTTTGGTGTGGGAGCTTACTCTAAAATAGAAATGATAGGCTCACTATGTACCCTCATGTCAAGAGGAGCCATCATTAGTATGGTAACAGTAATCACCATATTACCAGCATTCTTACTAGCATTTGACAAAAACAGGGATTTAGGGGACGTTCCTTAAAATCCCTAAAAGGAAAGGAAGGATAAAAATGAAAAGAAAGTTAAAAAATAAAGTTATTTCAGGAGTATTAGTATGTACCTTGTGTGCCTACACTTTACCAGTATTTGCTTATACAAAAGATGAGACCGTATATTCTAAAATAGATAACCAAGGAAAAAACTATCAAACTATTGTAAGTACAAGACTTAAAAATGAAGAAGGGTTAGAAACTTTGGAAGATGTAACTGATTTATTAAATATTCAAAATACCAATGGGGAAGAGCAATTTACACAAGAGGGAAATTCATTAATTTGGAAAGCTGACAAAAAAGATATTTACTATCAAGGAGAAAGTAAAAAAGATTTACCAATTGAATGTGAAATTGAATATCAGTTAGACGGGAAAACACTAAAACCAGACGATATTGCAGGGAAAACAGGCCATGTTAAAATAACCATAAATTATAAAAACAAAGACGAGCATATGGTAACCATTAATGGAAAAGAAGAAAAGATGTATACACCATTTGTTGTTGTTTCAGGTCTTATCCTAAAAAACGATGCGAATAAAAATATCGAAATAACAAATGGAAAAGTAATAGACGATGGTAGTAAAAGTCTGGTTATGGGAATGGCAATGCCGGGATTACAAGAAAGTTTGCAGATAGAAAAAGAGGCTATTAACTTACCAGATAGTATGGAGATACAAATGGATGCAACTGATTTTGAAATGGGGAATATTATTACCTTTGTTACGCCTAAAGTATTAGAAGAAAAAGATTTAACTTTTTTAGATAAGTTAGAAGAGATGTACAACCAAGTAAACACATTAGAAGAAGCAAGTTATCAAATTAAAGAAGGAGGAAAAGCGTTAGCAAATGGTACCAATGCCTTAGCCTCTGGAACAAAAGAGCTAAAGACAGGTAGTAACAAAGCTTTTAGTGGGGCAAAACAAATAAATGACGAAGTTAAAAAAGCAACTAATCAGTTAGCAAATGACAAAGGTGAAGTTTTAGATGCAAATACCCTAAATGCTATTGGCGAGCAAGCAAAACAAGTAGCAAAATTAACTGATACTCAAAAAACACAAATAGGAAAACAAGCACAGACAATAGCTATCCAAACGATTCAAAGTCAAAAAGCAGAAATAGGAAAACAAGCAGAAGAGCAAGTAAAAAACTTACAGCTAACACGGTACACAAAAACAACAAATCAAAGCAAATATAGAAGTACAACTAAAAGCAAATGATAGTTTTAGTAAGAGTTTAACACCAGACCAACAGGCAATGGTATTACAATTAGTACAAAATGTAAGTGTAGAAACAGCTAATCAAGTAGCTAACCAAACTGCAAGGCAAGTTGCCAGTGAAACTGCTGGAGAGGTGGCAGAGCAAGTAGCTGGAAGTATGGCAAGTAGTATTGCTGGAGAAGTTTCGGAAGGGGTTGCTAGTGAAGTTTCTAAACAAACGGCAATGGCAACTGCGAAACAAGTGGCAAACGAAGTAAAAGCACAAGCTACCAATCAGGTAGCCACTCAAATGAAACAGTTAGGAGATGGGTTAGAACAACTAACTAGTGGATTAGGGGCTTTAAGGGAAGGTAGCAATACCTTACAAACGGGTGCTACTGATTTAAATGAGGGTGCCAATGAACTAGCAAATGGAATTAGGACATTTCATGAAGATGGCATTCAAAAGATTTGTGATTATTTAAATGGTGATGTAAAAGAGGTAACGGAAAGGCTTAAGAAGCTAGAGGAGCTTTCTAACCAGTATAATCATTTTACGATGCTAAATGATGGGAATAGTGCAACTTTGAAGTTTGTTATGATTATGGATGCGATTAAGAAACAAGAAAGTGAAGATAGTAAAAAAGAGGATGTGATTTTTGAACTAGAAGGGAATAAGGATAAAAAAGAATCCAGATAATTAATTGAAAAAAATTGGCATCATGATACCTCCTTATATGTTTTTATAGATTTATTATAACATATGTAAACATAAAAAGCAAAAATCTTAAGGAAAGCCTTAAGATTTTGGTGTGCCCGGAGGGATTCGAACCCCCGATCTCGAAGTTCGTAGCCTCGCATTCTATCCAGCTAAACTACGGGCACATGATAACCATATATTATTATAACCGCTATTAACCCAATTTTCAAGTAAAAAACAAAAAAAGTTGAAAAAATTTAGAAAAAATCTTGCAAAATTAATTTGAATGTGTTATCATATATAAGTCTTAACTAGCTGAAGACATATATCGAGGCGTAGCGCAGTTGGTAGCGCGCGTGGTTTGGGACCATGAGGTCGCAGGTTCGATCCCTGTCGCCTCGACCAGTTATTTATAGATTATAGGAAGTCCAACCTTAAATAGGGACAGTAAAGAAAAGACTTGGAAAAGCTTCCAAGTCTTTTCTTTAAACAGATAGGAGAAAGCAAATAAACATATTAGAATTTATTTTAAACAACAAAGAATATATCGAAGACTTAATAACAAGAAGTACTTACCATTCAAATGCTATTGAAGGAAGTACCCTTACTTATGCGGAAACATACGCTATTCTTTATAATGATAATAGTTTCAAGATAGAGGGAAAAGAACCAAGAGAAATATATGAAGCTATTAACCATAAAAGAGCATTGGAGCTATTTTTTAAAAATTTAAAAAATAGCGAAGAATTTGACGAGAGATTTATATAGAAGAACTTCGTTCAGTTGCACTTATTAGTAAAGGCGCTCAAATTATAGAAAGAGTAAAAAATAGAATGCAAATCTTAGCATATTATGTTAAGAATACACAAGAAAGAGAAAAAACTTCAAAAATAACAATTATCTAGAGGAATATATGTACATAGTTTTTATAGATGAATCTGGGCAACCAGGAGGATGGAATAATGAGAGGAAGAGCTTAACAAAAAATAGTAGTAAATTTTTTACGTATGGATAAAGAAAATTGTTATCGAAATAGAATAGATATTAAAAATCATAATGACTTATATGCTTTTGCTTTAAACCTTTTGATGGAAAGAGTTTGTATGGAAATTTCCGATAGAGATGGTAGAAATGCAGTGACACCAGCTTTAATGTTTACAGACAGTAGAAAAAATGACAATAACAATAAACTTGATAAAGAATTACAAATAGCTTATTTGAGAGCAAGAATTCTTTAATGTGTTAATCCCTGTAATATGTATGGCTATGGGATTAAAGTGTATAAATAAAAAAAGAGTGGCTGATGAGATTAGTTGTCTAACCTAACACACCTTTTGTTGGTGCTACATCAGCCTACTTTGTTCTGTTATAAAAATTATATAATTTTTATAGTATATGCAATATAAAAAAATATATTTACTTAAAGATTATGATTATAAATTTTTACTTGCATTATAATTGATTTTATTCATCCTCTGTCTTATTTTCACATTTCTTAGTATTTTTAGCAATTTCAGTAGTATTTCTACAAATCACTAGTAAAATCAAAGAGAATTCATAACCAATTCTCACAAGAAGATTTCCTAATAGTAAAGTTGCTAAGAAAAGTAAGAAATTAACTCCTATCAAAGCAAAAGAAGACAAAGTAACATATAAAGCAACAATCAAATAAGTAATCTTAAGTAAAGTCTCCAAAAACATTTTCTTAAAAGATAAGAAATCATATACCCATCCAAGAAAACCAGTAAACTTTCCTTCATTTTTTTTGCTTAAAAATAGAAAATAAATTAAAATACCGCCAACAATCGCTAAAATCAAAGAAACAATAATCCAAACAGAGCTTCCAATAGCACTATTTAAAGAAGCGACACCATAACCTTTTGTACTATACATAGCAATTCCTCCCTCTTTTATTTTCCATTATCTTATCACAATCTACAAAATTCGTCAATTTTTTTAAGGTGATTTCTTTAAGAAAATCTTAAGAAATTCCCTTAAATAGAAAAATTTATAGTCATTACATACTATTTCAGGAAAAACAAAAAAAGAACTAGATTACTTGGTTTTAAGCAGAAATCTAGTTCAATAAACAAAAAATAAAGCATATAAATATATGATTTATTAAAGAAATTGTAGCAAAAAAACCGCTACAAGTCAATAAAAAACAAGAAAAAAGTAAAAAACATAGTCGTTTATGTGTTACAATTCACAGCTAATCTTTTAATATATATTAACCATGAATTGTAACTTGTTTATCCATAACAAAATCAATCATCTTGAAAAGAATAAGTCTCCAAATCCTTGAAAGCAGGGTCATACAAATTCTTACCATGAAAATCAAAACGAGAACCATGGCAAGGGCAATCCCAAGTCTTATCCACATCATTCCAAGAAAGCAAGCAACCGCAAATGCGTGCAAACCGGTTTTACCGCATAAATTTTTCCATCAGGAGACTTATAAATACCAACCTTTTGGTTGTGAATTTCAATAATACTACCGAGAATTGTTAGCAATTTCATCAAAATCCATATTAGCATCCCTAAACTTATTTAGTACCAAAGAATTAGTAGATTGCACCAACACATTTTTCATTTCGTCTCTATTTTTAATTGGTTTTAAACGAGAAGGCTTAAACAAATAAGCATATGGATTAGTCTTACCACAAATTTTATCCGTAATAATATTAGCCGCAACATTTGATAAAGTCATGCCCCATTTCTTAAAACCAGTACCAACAAACACATTAGGCATAGAAGTAGAATACGAACCAATATAAGGAATTTTATCTAAAGAAATACAATCACGAGTATTCCAGCGATACAAAACCTCACAATTGGGATAAAACTTCTTAGCTTCTTGCTCCAAAATACCATACGTATCTTGATAGCAAGAAGGTTGTCCAGTCTTATGGTCGCCACCACCAATCAAAAGTAGTTCTTTTCCATCACATTTAGCGGTTCGGTACGAAAAAGTAGGACTAGAAGGATTAATATACATCCCGTTAAAAAGTGTTTTTTTGGGATCCACAGCAATTAAATAAGAAGTTGATTGGTACATTTTTAAAAAATAAAAACCGGGGAAAATTAATAAAAGGATAGTGACTGGCAATAATCACATACTTAGCAGAAACGTTGCCTTTCGTAGTAGAAACTTTGTAGCAATTATCCTTACTTTGTTCTACATTGGTTACTACCGTATTGGTATAAATGTTGCCATCATGTGAAACAATACTGTTACACAAACCATACAAATATTTTAAAGGATGAAACTGAGCTTGATTTTTAAAACAAATAGCACCTTCTACCTGGAAAGGAAGCCCTGTTTTGGTAACAAATTGAACAGGAAAGCCAAGTGATTCTACAGCCTTAACCTCTTTTTTTATCTTGCTAAGTTCAGCTTTTTTCGTAGTATACACATAACTATTTTGATATTCAAAATCACACTTGATTTTTTCGGTATCGACAATATTTTTTATATTTTGAATTGCCTCTTCATTTGCTTTCAGATAATCAGTCGCAAACTTTTTTCCATAAGAAGAAATTAAATAATCATAAAATAAATTATGCTGGCTTGTAATTTTAGCGGTAGTATGTCCTGTCGTTTTTTCACCAATATTATCTTTTTCAAGTACGGTTACTTGAAACCCTAAATGACTTAAATAATAAGCACAAGAAAGTCCAAAAATACCAGCTCCTACAATACATACATCTGTTTTTATATTCTCATTTGGAAAGGCAGGAAAATCCTTTTTATCTTTTGAAAAATCTAACCATAAAGAGTTCATTTTGTACCTCCTAAAAACAGTATAAGTTACAATTACCATTTAAGCTGTTAATAACAAAATTTATTAGTATTTTTATAAAATAACTCCCAACGGCATAATAGACTGTAAATCAAATTGTTTCAAAAAAATTAAAACAATTTGATAACATTCTATAATTTACTGGTCCCCACGAATTGTTACTTTATAAAAATACTGATAAATTTTGTACATAAATAAACAGTTTAATTGTGAACCATAACTAGTATAACCAAAATTTAGGAATAAATTATAAAAAAACTGGAAAAATAAATAATGATATGATAAAATAGCAACGAAGAAAGAGCGGGATTTAAGGAACGTCCCTAAAATCCCTAAAGAAGAAAGGAAGGATAAAAAATGGGAGAAGAACTAAAAAAGAAGCTTTTCAACCAAAAAGAAAATGGTTGGGATAGCGTAGATGAAGTAAAAAAAGAAAAGATTTTTAAACTAGCTAAAAATTATATGGACTTTTTAAATGTAGCCAAAACAGAAAGAGAGTTTATCAAAGAAGCAAGGAAAATGGCAGATGCCAATGGATATCGCGATATCATTGAATTTGAGACTTTAAAACCAGGAGACAAAGTATATTTTGTAAATCGCAATAAAAGCATGTATTTAGCAGTAATAGGAAGTGAAAGTATTGAAAATGGCATGCATATTATTGGATCCCATGTAGACTCACCAAGACTAGACCTAAAGCCAAATCCACTATATGAAGATGGAGGGTTTGCTTATTTTAAAACACATTATTATGGTGGTATTAAAAAATATCAATGGACGACAATTCCTTTAAGCCTTCATGGAGTAATCGTAAAAGCAAATGGAGAGAAAATCGAAATTAACATAGGAGAAGACGAAAATGATCCAATCTTTACCATTACAGATTTATTGCCACACCTAGCTCAAGAACAAATGGAGAAAAAATTAAAAAATGGAATTGTAAAAAATTCGCAATTATAACAAAAATGAAAT
>CANRXN010000020.1 GCA_947643945.1 uncultured Clostridium sp. | reverse complement strand
AATGGACAAATTCTACTAAAACATTTTGACAAAAATGAATTCTAATACCAGTAGTTAGTTTTACATCTGAAAAAGTGCCAGATCCGCCTTCTCCAAATTGAACATTAGAGGAGGTGTTAAGTTTACTGGTTTTTAAGAAGGTATCAACAGAAGACTTTCTTTTTTCGATTTCTTCGCCTTGTTCAATAATAATTGGCTTACTACCGTTTTGGACTAAAGTAAGAGCAGCAAAAAGACCGGCTGGACCAGCACCAATAATGATAGGACGAGTGGACATTTGATTTTTTATTTTGACGCTAGGCAAGCAAAAAGTTTTTACTTTTTCTAGCTTTTTATAAGAATGTTCATTTTTTACTCCAATATCAACACTGTAGTTATAATGGACATCGTCTTTTTTTCTGGCATCAATGGATTTTTTAGAAATCTGCCAACTAACAATATCTTCTTTTTTGACATGGGCTTTTTTTATAGCAGTTTCTAATATTTCATAGTCGCTTAAGTCTTTTCTTATTTTTATATTATTAATTCTTAACATCTTTTTCTCCTTTATAACCTAATTATAGCACATAAGATAAAAGTATGCTATAATAAAAGCAAAGAAATGAAAAGGGAAGGAAAAACAAATGGAAGAAGCTTGGACAAATAGAACGGAAATTTTAATAGGAAAAGAAGCAATCGAAAAACTAAAAAAAGCCAAAATAGCAGTCTATGGAATTGGAGGTGTTGGCTCTTTTGTAGTAGAAGGATTAGCAAGAAGTGGAGTAGGACACATCGTACTAATTGACAAGGATATCATCTCTATTACTAACATAAACAGGCAAATTCATGCTAATCATAAAAACATAGGAAAAAGAAAAACAGAGGTTATGAAGCAAAGAATATTAGAAATTAATCCAGAACTAAAGGTAGAAACCTATATGACAGAAAACTTCCAAGAAGGAGAGGAGATGTTAATAGATAGGTCTTTTTCCTATATTGTCGATGCGGTTGATACCGTAAAGACAAAATTAAAATTAATCGAAAAAGCAAACAAAGAAAAAGTACCAATCTTATCTTGCATGGGAACAGGAAACAAGCTAGACCCAAGCAAATTCCAAATAGCAGATGTTAAAGATACATCCATTTGCCCTTTAGCAAGAGTAATTAGAAAAGAACTAAAAAAAAGAAATATTGACCAATTAAAAGTATTATATTCAAAAGAAGAGCCAATTAGACAAAATAAACAAGAACAAGTAGGTAGCATATCTTTTGTACCATCAGTTGCAGGACTAATGATAGCAGGAGAAGTAGTAAAAGACATCATACGAAATTAAGATTTTATTAATTTAAAAAGAATACTTTTATTTTCCACTATCTTAGTATATAATGTGGATAATCAAAATAAATTGGGGAAATATATGGGAAAGAAAATAATAAATAATAGTATTAAAATATTTTGGATATTTGTAATAGGAAGTGTATTTGGCTTTTTTGCAGAAATGCTCTATGCTTTAGTTTATACAAGGTCAATAGAAATAAGACAAGGATTAGTTTACCGGACCTTTTATTCAAATTTATGGAATCGGGGCAGTTGCTTATTACCTATTAATTTCTAAAGTACAAGAGCCAAAAAAAGCATTTATAGCAGGAGCTTTTATGGGTGGGACTTTAGAATATGTATGCTCTTTCTTCCAAGAGATATTTTTTGGAACAATTTCTTGGGATTATTCGCATTTGTTCATGAATTTAAATGGCAGAACATGCTTACTTTATTGTGTATACTGGGGTATTATTGCAATTATATATCTAAAAATGATTTATCCTGCTTTTCAAAGAATGGAGCCTTTGATTGATAAAACAGGGGTTAGAGTGTTTACTGTATTTTTTATGTTATTTATGGTTTTTGATGTTACCATATCTTGTATGGCAGGTAATCGTCAACAAGAAAGAAGGCAAGGTTTGCCTGCTATGGATTCAGTTGATGTGTTTTTAGACAAAACATATCCAGATGAGTTATTGGATAGAATTTATAATAATAAAAAAGACGTATAAGAAGAATTCCAATCTATTGGTTATGAATAGATTGGAATTCTTTTCTACCTTGTGTTAAACTAGGATTTTTTTTAGCTTAATAAAAAAAGTAAAGAGATGGAGAAGTTATAAAAATGTAATATAATTGAAGTTATAGACAGACTATAACCATAAAAGTAATAAAAAGTGAAGAAAGAAATAGTAGTAAAAGCACTAAGTATAATAAGAATATATTAAAATACGTAAAAAAAAGTAAAAAATACGAAAAAAGGGATTGACACCGTAAAAAGTAAGTGGTAAACTTATTTCAATGAAATGCATTTCAAACTAAAACTAAAACAAGGAGGTGAAGAAAATTAAGAAGCAACTAAAAAATAAAGCAGAAATTTTCGATTATCTAATGCACGCTTATACCTATGAATTGGAAGATGTAGAAACACAAAAAGGAATCCAAAGAAGATTAAAGGATGAAAAATTAGAAAAAGAATTAAAAAATGCTGTCCAAGAAAATATAACAGCAGAAAATTTATTAGTAAAATTAAAATTGGGGCCAGTCTATAACCGTGCTGAAATACCTTGGATTCAGCTATATACTGAGGAAAATAAAAGTGGAGCAAGAGGTAGATATGTCGGCGTGTCATTTTCAAAGCAAACCAATGAAGTAGAGATATGGCTGGGATTTCGGTAAAACCAAAAAAAGAAAAACAGAAATAATTGAATTAGCCAAGCAATATAAAATAAAATATTCATTAATTGAGCCCAATTTAAAAAATGGTTTTAAATACAAAGAAGACTGTTATGATGCTATATTTATTGTAAAAAGAATAGACATGAAAAAATTCAAAGAAGAAGAATTTGAAAAAGACTTAAAATACATTACAGACTTATATAAAGCCTATGAAACGAGATTTGAAAATGCAACCATATTAGCAACAGAGAGTAAAAAGATTGCCGGTCCCTCCAAAAGCAGAATAACAAACGAAGAAATCAATGAAAGGATGTTAGCATTAATAGAAGAAGTAGGGAATTTAGCAAGAGAATTAAAAGAAAGAAGAACAGAATAATTTAAGTTTAAGGAGAAAAGAAAATATGGTTGATTATGACAAAAAATTAGGTTATAGTCTTCCTAAAAGAAAAAAGATTAATAAAAAGAAGAGTTCTAAATAATTGGCACTTATTTAGAACCCGCATAAATACTTTGTATTATAATATTTATGTTACAAAATTATTATAACACAAAATAAAAATAAATGCAAAGGATTTTGTAATCTTTTTATTATCTTTTCATAATAAAGAAAGGAAAGGTGATAAAAATGGAATATGTTCTAAATAAAAATCCACAAATGCATTCAAGCTATCATAAAATACATCAAAAAAATTGTCCAAGAAGACCAAAAAAAGAAAATATCATTAATTTGGGAGACTGTTTTTGCCCATACGAAGCGAAAAGTAGAGCCAAAGAGCATTATAAAATGGTAAGTGGATGTAAGTATTGTTGCAAAGAGATCGACTATCAAAAATAAGAAGAAAGGACAAGAAAAATGAAATTAGAAGAAGTAGCTCGGTGTAATGATAGGAGTTTTAGCCAAAAGGGAAGAAGACAAAGATGGAGAAAATAGCTATAAGCTATTTTCTCTAAAAAATTATGAAGAAACAAGTAGCGAATATGAGAATTTTAGAACCAACAAAAATCTAAGTAGTAAACAAGCCCAAGAAGGAGATTTGTTATTTCGATTCGTCTATCCTAATAAAATCATTTATGTAGATAAAGAATTAGAAGGGAAATTAATACCTTCACAGTTTTGCATCATTCGAACCGAAAAAGAAAAAATGGATCCTATTGTTTTAAAATGGTATTTAGAAAGTAGACAAGTAGAAGAAATGAAGATAAAAGTAACAGGAACAATCATAAAATCTATGACAATAGCTAACTTAAAAACAATCGAAATACCTGATATCAAAAAGAAAACACAACAAAAAATGAAGAAATTAATTCAACTATGGCAAAAAGAAAAGGAAATTTCAAAGCAAATACTAGAAAGAAAAGACAAATTATATAATTTTTATTTAGAAGAAATGATAGAAAAATAAGCAAGGAGGGCAATAAAATAGAGCAAGAAACGATAAACCAAAGGTTAGAAACAATTAATAAACACTTAAAAAGAATCACAAATATCAATTTTAATTCTATTGAATATATGGCGGCACTTATATATGCCATATTTGAAAGTGAAGAAATACAAGAAATGATTTTTAATAAGCTACAAGACATAGGTTTTCTATTAAGAAAAATGGATGGACAACTAGAAGTAATAAGAAAAAAACAAGAACAAAAAAAATTATTTATTAATATACAATTTTTTAGCAGTATCCAGCAAACAGATTATATATTTTTTGAAAGAGTAGTAAACCAGTTAAATAATTTAATAAAAGAATTAGGTAAAAGCGGTAAAACTAAATTAGCAGAAGCATTTGAATATGTGATTAGGAAGGCAGTAGAAAAAAAAGAATTGATTTCTAAAAATGGAGAGTTTTACACTCCAAAGGAAGTAGTAAAAACCGTTATAAAATTAGCAGATATTAAAGACGAAATGGCAATTTACAATCCAGTAAGTAACATGGGAGAATTCATAGTAGAAGGTGCAAAAAATGAAAAAGTATATATATTTGGGCAAGAAAGTGATACTAGGAATTTTAACATTTGTACTACTAACCTATGGTTACATAACATAATTGATAAAAGAATGACACAAGAAGAAGAAGAACTTCAACTAGTAGACTTAGCTGTAGCCAATCCACCATTTGTAGAAAATAGCAAAAAACGGGTTGAAAGATTACTATTTAGAGTATAAAGTAGAACCTTCTAAAAATGCGTATATCAAATATTTAATTAAAATGATAGAAAATGTAGACCAACATGGAAAAGTAATAACAATTGTGCCACAGGGCTTCTTATTTAAGAAAAGTAAAACAGAATATTATTTAAGAAAAAAACTCATAGAAAAAAATCGAATTAGCGCAATCATTGCTTTGCCAGAAAAACTATTTTATCATACGAAAGTTCCAGTTGTGATACTAATAATTGATAAATCTAAAAAAACAAAAGATATATTGTTTATCGATGCTAGCAAAGAATATAAAAGAAAAAGAAAAATTAATATATTAACAAATGAAAATCAAGATAAAATAGTAGATACTTATCAAAGGTTTGAAACGATAGATAATTATTCCTATGTAGCAAATTTTGAAGAAATTGAACAAAATGATTATGAGTTAAGTGTGAAAAAATATGTGAAATCCCAAGAAATGATGGAAGAAATTGATCAAGAAAAATTAGAACAAAAGATAAAAAAATTAGAAGAAGAAAAGCATAAAGTACAAAAGGAATTGAATAAGCTATTAAACGAGATTTAATTATGGCAGATAAAGCATAAACATAAAATGCAATTTTAAATTTTAAAGTTCTAACCCCCCGCCCGAAAGAATACAATTAAACAAAAGTATTCTAAGATGGGGGTTAGCTTTATGAAATGCATATCAATTGAAGAACGCGCCATTAACTTAGCGCACTATATAATAGATTCAAAAGATACTGTAAGAGGTACAGCCAAAAAATTTGGAATTAGTAAAAGTACTGTACACACAGAAGTAACACTAAAGAACGGGAAAGGAAATGGACAAGTTATTCCAGAAAGTATTGAAATTAAAGGGGCTTTCTTGTCAGAGAGAATTCCTGTTGTGAAGTTGGGATTAGTAATTAAATAAAATTATAATAAAGCTTTAAAAGTAAAATTTTAAGGCTTTATTTTTTTGAACTAAACTTATACTAAAAACAATTTAAAAAGCCACAAAATTGAACGTGGAGCGAATAAAAGTTAAACAAAAGGAGGGGTGCAAATGCAAAAACTAAAAGGTCTATGGATACCAGCAGAAATTTTATTAAATGAAGAATTGTCGGATAAAGAAAAAATAATACTTGCAATAATTCTGTATTTAAGTGAAGAAACTAAAAGTTGCTTTGCAAGTAATAAATATATCGCGAACATTGTAAAAGTAACACACGAAAGAGTATCTAAAATAATAAGTTCACTAAAAGATAAAGGATATGTAAATGTTAAGTTAAAATACAAAACAGATAGTAAAGAAATAGAAGAAAGACAGATTACACCTATAGTCGAAAATATCAATAGGTATAGTCAAGATGTTCAAGAAGGTATTGAAACAAATAACTATTTAGATAGTCAAAAGCAACCATACCCTATAATTGAAAAGGACAAAGATATAATAAATAATATAAAAAATAAAAAAATATATAATAATAGTTCGAATAGAAATAAAAAATCGAACTATAAAGGAAGAGATTATACAAACTTTGACTTTACTAAATTATATGCAAATGCAGATGCATTTGTATAAATAAAATCAGCAACTAAAGTAGATTAACTACTTGGGTAGCTGATTTTTTAGTTAAAGTTGCGAATAGCAATTTTAACTAAAACCTAAAAAATATGTAGATATTTTTTAGGCAAAGGGGTGTGGGGAAAAATAAATTTTTCCCTGCCACAACAAATACTTTTAGCGAATAGCGTTAAAAAAGTATTGTAGTTGTGTTACAACACAATTCAAAAAAGGAGAAAATTATAAAATTTAGTCGTGTTTATTAGCACGAGCAAGGAGGTAAAAAATGAGCTATGCGATTATTAGAAATACGAAATACAAAAGAGAAAATTTGAAAGGGATATTTAGACACAATGAAAGAAGAAATAAAAATTATTCAAATGATAATATAGATAAAGAAAAATTATATTTGAATTATTCAATAAAATCACCACAATATAGTTACGAAAAAGAATTTGAAAGAATAAAAGAAAAATATAATTTGAAAGGACAAATTAAAAAAGTAAGTAATATAGCTTGTGAATATATAATAACATCAAATCACGATTTTTTTGAAAAAATAGGCGAAGAAGAAACAAAAGGATTTTTTGAAACTGCATATAAATTTGTAGTAGAATACAAAGATTTAGGAGAACAATATATAATGTCTGCCAAAGTGCATAGAGATGAACAAACACCTCATATGCACTTGATTTTTTTGCCAGTAGTTCATACCAAAGATAAAAAAGGAAATCCTATTGATAAACTTGCTTGTAGTGAATTTTGGAAAGCAAAAGATAGTTACAGACAATTACAAGATGCTTTTTACAAGTATATGGTAGAAAATGGATTTGATCTACAAAGAGGTTTGCCAAAAGAAGAAACTAATAGACAACATTATTCTGTTGAAGAGTACAAAAATATAACAAATTTTAAAGAAACAAAGGAAGTATTAAAAAATATGAAATTAGAGTTGCCAGATGTTCCAGACATTACTGATATTAATATAAATAGATTATCCAAAAAGAGAGATGAAAAGATACTTGAAGAAATAATCAAACCTAAAGATGACCTAATAAATGAATTGTATCAAGATAAATTGATGTTGCAACAAGAATTATTAAAAAAATCAAAAATGTTTGAAAAGGCAGAAAAATATCAAAAGGAACGAGATAATATAATAGCTGATAATGAAAATCTACACAATCAAGTGGAACAAGTAATAAGTGAATACAAGCAAAAGGAATTTGATATTGAATGGAAATATAAAAGTAAAATTAAAGGTTTAGAAAAAGAGAATAATCATCTGAACAAAGTAGTAGATAAGTTCTATGACACAGTAGAAAAATTTATAAACTGGATTTGCCAAAAATTTGGAATTGGAGAATCCAAAGAATTGGTTAGAGAATTTGAAAAAGAAACTAATATGTATATTGATCCAGAAAAACAAATAAAAAAGGAAGAAAGAGGAAAAGAATGGGATTTAGAAATATAAAATATTGTAATAAAATGTATAATATGATATATTGTTGTTAGATTATATGTGATTAGAAAGGTTTTATATATGAACAAAGATAGAATAAGATATAAACAAAGAGATTTCCATCTAAAAGAAATAGATGAGTTTATTGATATAGAATGGAGTTTAGAAAAGTATGGCTGTGGCCCAACATCAATAGCTAATATTTTAGTTAATTTTGGATTTGATATTACTCCAATATATACAGCTAAGAAAATATTATTTGATAAAAATGAAGATTTTGATAGAACATATTTAAGGAATAGGGGAATAAATGATAAAGGATTAATATATTGCTTAGATAGACTAATAAATGAGGATAAAATTAAAATTGACTATAAAATAGTACATATAGATTTTGATAACCCAAACAATCAAAAAGAAGAAGTTATTGAAATGATAAAAAGTGGGTATATGGCAATAATTCATGTTGGACCATCGGAGATTAGCCCACTATCATTTTCTAAACATGGACATTATTTAGTAATTAGTGATATTGATGAGAATAATAATTTTTATATTATAAATTCAAATAAAATTGGAGATGAGCAGTTAGGAATCCCATTTGATTATGATACTATAGTAAAAAATATGTATGGAAGAAAAGATTCTTTTAATTTTTGTTTCATAAAAAAACTAAAATAAATCATTTAAATAAAAGGAGAAACAAAATGAAGCAAAATATAAAAAAAGTAAAAAGAAGTATCAATATATATCCTATATTTGCATCTTTTACAGGTGATTTGATATTTTTTGTACCAATAGATACACTATTTTTAACATTAGTAAAGGGATTAAATGCAAGTCAAATAACAGCAATGACAATGATTTCATTACTAATATGTATAATTTTTCAAAAAGTAATTTTATCCATTGTAAGAAGAATTGGGAACGTTAATTCATTAAGATTAGGTACATTGATGTTATTGATAGCATCACTAATATTAACATTTGGAAATTCTTTCATTTTAATGTTGCTTTACAAATGTGTACATGAAATAGCAGTTATGTTTTTAAACATGGATGAAATCATTTTAAAAAATAATTTGAATTTTATGAACAGAAAAGATGATTATTATAAAATAAGAAGTAAATCGAAAATTATATATTCAATTATTACATTGTTTACAGCTTTAGTAGCAGGAAAGTTATTTAATGTAAATAATTATTTACCAATGTACTTATAAATACTAATATATGTAATAATGCTTGGAATGGCATTTATGTATTATGAAGCAAATTCAAATAAAGAAGATAAAGAGACAGAAAAAAATAGAAAAGTAAAAATGACATCAGTTATATTTTTTGTAATATTATCTAATGCAGTATTTTACTCAATTATAAAAATGGGACAAAATAATAGTAAACTGTTTATGCAGTATGTTTTTCAAAAATTCTTATCAATTGAAATGGTAACATATTATATAACAACAATAGTGTTTATATCGAGAATTGCAAGATTACTAGGAAATATA
>CANRXN010000019.1 GCA_947643945.1 uncultured Clostridium sp. | reverse complement strand
TGTTAAAATTACAGGACAGACTAGAAATAGTCTGTTTTTTAGTATATAATGATAAAGATAAATGAAATATTGTATGGGAGATGGTAAAGTGAATATTTTTAAAAAGAAAAAAGAAGAAATAAATAAACTAATTGATTATGAAGGTAATGATGGTTGTATGGCAACAAATATGATTACAGTAGAGGGATGGAAAGTAGGATATATGTATAGAGATGAACCTAGTGCAGTTTTTCCAGACAGTGGGTGGAGATTTTTCAAAGGTGATGAAGATGAAAACTATAGTAACAATTCAAGCAATTATAAAATCTATAAATTGAATACTATTTGTAATTATGATGAATCTATTATTCCATATTTAGATATGCCAGTTGGAACTCATCTTATAAAAACAAAGAACAATAAATTTATTATAGATGATGGTAATCAAGAAATATTTATGACAAAGTAAAATTATAATTTAGGATTAGTCTGAATCACAAACAGACTAATTTTTTTTGATTTGTAGTGTTACATTATAACAAAAAATAAAGAAAAAAGATACCTTCCACACGATATTAGTACAAGAAAATATGCAGTAGAGATGTATAGAAACTGTGGAGATATAAACTATGTATGTAGAAAGTACCATATATCAAGGGTTTCATTGTGGAGATGGAATAAAGCTTATGATGGAACAATCGAAAGCATAACAGACAAATCACATAAACCAAAGAGTAGGCATCCAAATGCACACACAAACCAAGAAATAAGATGGATAAGAAATTATGTAAGAAGAAATCCACGAATAACCTTGTGCGAATTATGGGTAAAACTAAAGAGAGAAAAGGGATATAAAAGAACGATAACAGCGTTATATCGAGTAATGAGAAGATTAAATATAAAATTTTATAAAGGAATGCAGATAAAAAATACATCAAAAAAGAAGCATAATAAGAAATATGAAACACCAAAAAATATAGGAGAAAAGGGGCAAATGGATGTAAAATACGTACCAAACGAGTGTAAGAGTAAAGTGTTGCCAGAAGATAAAAAAATTTATCAATATACATATAACAAGGCAAATATAAAGAAAGTGCATCCATTAGAGAAGTTATTAAAAGAATTAGGAATAAAACCATCATAAAATACAACCAAGGACACCACAACATAATGGAAAAGTAGAAAGAAGCCATAGGAACGATAATGAGAGATTTTACAGTTACTTAAAATTCTATAGTTTAGAAGATTTAAGAGAACAAGGAAAAAGATATTTAAAAAGATCTAATAATATTCCAATGGCTGTATTAAAATATTTAACACCCAAAGAAAAACGTACTGAATTGGAAGTTTTTGGAATGATTAATTATGCAATTTAATTATATAGATTAAATTTTTATGTATTTTTGTTTCACATCATTGACACAACAACAAGATAATTACAAAGTTTTGTCGATTTGATGGACTTTTTAGGCTGTATATGATATAATAATAAACAGAATAGAAAAAACGGATTTCAAGAATTGCTAAGCGATAGTAATCGCAAAGCAATTCTAATAATCCGCATAATTATCTTCTACGAAAAATTATCATACCATGATAATTTTCCTAGAATATAAAAGAAAGGGTGAAAAATCAAATGAAAAATAAAGAAAATAAACCTAAAAATTTTGATAAAAGCAAGATATTCGTAAAAATCATGGCAGGCGTATTAGCTTTATTAATGGTAGCAGGAACAGGAATTACACTTGTATATGCACTAATGGCATAAAAAGAAAGCAAAAGATGCAAAAGAATAGGAGAAAACAAATGGTAATCAATTTAGGAATGAACTGGGAAAATTTTTATAAAGACAATATCATGTCATATATCAAATCCTTGCAAGCAAACCCATTAGAATTAATTACACTACTATTAGACTTAGCAATTGTGATATTTTTATTATATTGTTTTTTGAAAATGGTAAAAGGCTCTAGAGCATGGCAATTAATTAAGGGAATTGCTCTTCTAATTATTGCAACTTGGATTAGCCGGATTATTTAATTTAAGAATTTTAAACTGGATTTTAACAGGAATCATGAACTTAGGAGTTATCGCGATTATTGTTATCTTCCAGCCAGAACTAAGAAGAGGGTTAGAGCAATTAGGAACCAACAAACTAACAAGATTTTTTGGAATCGACAAAGATGTATCTACCAAAACCAAAGAAGATATCTATAAAATAGTAATTGCCGCAACAGAGTTATCCAAAGCAAAAACAGGGGCATTAATTGTAATAGAAAGAGATATTAAAATACAAGACATTATCGCAACAGGAATTTCTATGGAAGCAGAAGTATCACCACAATTATTGGTCAATATCTTTGAACCCAAAACACCACTACATGACGGAGCTGTTATTATTTCTGGGAATAAAATTGCAGCAGCAGCTTGTATGCTACCATTAGCAGACGACAAAGACATTGCTAAAGAATTAGGAACCAGACATAGAGCGGCAATAGGAATATCTAAAGAAGCAGATAGTATTGTTGTGATTGTATCTGAAGAAACTGGAAAAATGTCGGTTGCAAAAGATGGAACCCTAATTGCTGATGTAAGAGAAGATGTATTAAAGAAGATTTTAATTAGTAATGTTGTAACCAAAAGATTCACGGCGGAGAAAAAGCAAAGAAAAGAAAAAGCTAAAAAAATAAAAGAAGAAAGCAAAAAAGAAAAAAAACAAGAAGAAACCGAAAAACAAGAAAGCAAATAAAGTCGCTTTAGATAGCGACTTTTGTTATAGATTTAAAAGCTCGTAATATTTAGAAAGACAGGAATGAATGGAGAGTAAAAATGAGAAATATAAAACTAACCATAGAATACGATGGAAAAGAATTTAATCGGTTGGCAAAAACAACCAAACAAATTAAATATCCAAGGAACCATAGAAAAAGCAATAGAAAGAATAACAGGAGAAGAAATAGAACTATTTGCTTCTGGCAGAACCGATAGCCGGCGTACATGCTCTTCGGGCAAGTAGCAAACTTTAAAACTAATTCTAACATTCCCATCGAAAAATTTGCCATAGCCATCAACAGTAACTTAAAAAAATCAATTATCATAAAATCAGCTGAAGAAGTGGGTGAAAGGTTTCATAGCAGACTATCTTGCAAAAAAAAGACATATCGTTATGTCATAAATAATCAAGAAATAGGAACAGCCATCTATCGAAATTTAGAAACACATATCCCACAAAAATTAGATATAGAAAAAATGAAACAAGCAATAAAATTTTTTGAGGGAGAACATGATTTTAAAGCTTTTAAAGCAAGTGGAACTAGTTCAAAAAGTAGTGTAAGAACCATTTACCAAGCACAAGTGCTAGAAAGGGAAGAAGGAAGAATCTGGATTGAACTTACAGGAAATGGTTTTTTATATAATATGGTAAGAATTATAGCAGGAACTATAGTAGAAGTAGGGTTAGGAAATAAAAAACCAGAAGAAATTACAAAGATAATCCAAGAAAGGGATCGAAGTAAAGCTGGTAAAACTTTGCCACCACAAGGCTTATACCTAGTAAAAGTAGAATATGAAAATCATTAACAAAAACAGCAATATTGCATAGAATATAGTAAAAAGGGAAAGGAAGAGGAAAAAATGAACACTTTACTTATATTTTTTGCGTTACCAATTGCTGTTATTATTATTTCAATTGCTTTGCAAAAAATTCTAAAATGCCCAGCACTAGTAGCTGCTATTATATTTGCTATTTTTTTAATTGTAACTTTTGTCGTAAATAACCTAAATTTTTTAATTGCAGCGATTGTATATGCTATCATTAGTTTTATTACTGCCTACATAACCTGCTTGATTGGAAGATTGCTAGCAAGAATGGGAGATATGGGATGTTGTAATAGAAGAAATCCATGTGGTTGTAGAGAAAGCAATGGACGAAGTAATAATTGTAATGGGAATACAGCCAATAATGATGTATTAACTATTAGTAATGTAACAAATGAAAATGGAAATAGTGGCTGTGGTTGTAATCAAAATGATAATGGATGTACCTATCAAATTAGCAATACGGATGGTTTAAGTGCAAGAATTAATATTATTCCAAATAATACGAATAATAATTGTAATGGTAATAACAATAACAGCAACTGCTGTTGTAGGAGAAGATAGGAAGAAGGAGCAATTGGAGATGCCCTTAGCTGTTGCGAGCATTAAGCGAGCTTACAGATAAGTAATACCTTTAGGTATGGTTCTTAATTGCTCCTTGAAAAAATTTGAAATATATGGTATCATATAAAAACAAAAGAAAAAGAGGAGAAAATAAATGTTAGAGTTATTAGTAGATGCCATCAAAGATAGCATAAAATTAGTTCCATTTTTATTTATAACCTATTTAATCATGGAATGTATTGAACACAAAACGAAGGACAAGACCAAAGAAACCATTAAAAAATCAGGGAAATATGGACCATTTATAGGAAGTCTATTAGGCATATTTCCGCAATGTGGTTTTTCCGTTTCTGCTACCAATTTATATGCAGCAAGAGTCATTACCTTAGGAACCTTAATTGCAGTATATCTTTCTACCTCAGATGAGATGCTACCGATATTTTTATCAAATGCCGTGCCATTAACTACCATTTTAACAATACTAGGAATCAAATTAGTTATTGGAATGATAGCAGGATTTGGCATTGATTTATTTATAAGATTAAGGCATAAAAAGCAAGAAGAGGAAAAGATTATAGACTTATGTGAAAAAGAACATTGCCATTGTGAACATGGAATTATAAAATCAGCATTAAAGCACACTTTGAATATATTTGTATTTATTTTACTAGTTACCATTATCATAAATTTGGGAATTTACTTAATTGGAGAAGACCATATTTATAGCTTTTTGAAAAATCAGCCAATCTTAGGCCCTATGATAGCAGGCTTAATAGGATTAATTCCAAACTGTGCGTCTTCTGTTATTTTAACGCGGAATGTATTTAGACAATATTATTTCAGCGGCCACCATGATTTCAGGACTTTTAGTAGGAGCAGGGGTGGGCTTAGCTGTATTGTTTAAAATGAATAAAGGATTAAAAGAAAATATTAAAATTGTTGTTTTACTTTATAGCATAGGTGTCATAGCAGGAATTTTATTAGAATTAATGTGCAATTGGGGACGGTTCTTTTTTCACATTTAAATAAGGTGAAAAAAGCACCGTCCCCAATTGCACATTTAATTGTTAGCAGAATTTCCTTTTTTGAAATTCACAATAATAGCATCTTCATTATCAAATAGGTATTTTGAATCTGTCACATCAGTTTGAACTGGATTAAACTCGTTTCTTTCGTCGGTAAAGTCTACATTCTTAAAGTCAAATTTTTTCTTATTGGTATCGTTATCACCTTCGGCAG
Source organism: uncultured Clostridium sp. (assembly GCA_947643945.1). GTDB lineage: Bacteria > Bacillota > Clostridia > TANB77 > CAG-508 > CAG-269. Next base: position 4,066 of record CANRXN010000019.1, on the reverse strand, counting down.
AAGAAGCAACACCAGTGGTATATTTACCAAATTCATAGGTTCTTATTTTTTGTGGTTCTTTATATTTAGAAGGTAAGAATTCTAGTAGTCCACAACCACATTGTTGGAAGCCTTTGTCTCCTTTAATTTTATAACCACATTTCCCTAATGTTAGGGCTTGTAGTTTTCCTTCTTTTAAGATGGTAACATATTTCCAAGTTACACCACCCATTTTAGATTCATATTCTAACTTATCACCATCCATATTACTAGAGTATACCCATTCCCTACGGCTACTAAATTCTTTTGACCACCATTCAAGCTCATTATATTCTGCGTTTCCAGTAAAGATTTTGTTAGCACAGTTAGATAGAATAAGATTTTTGTAGTTATCTTTTTGTCCATGTAGTTCTAATTGTGATAAGCTTTGTACAGAAATGGTACATCCAACTTTGAATTTTCTATATAGAGTAAACATTGGCTCAGTAGCTCGACAAATAAAGTCAGCAAATTCGTCAACATATAGAAAATATGGAGTACGAGTGCCTTCTGTTCCAGGTCTTCTAAGGATGGCATCTTGCATAGAAATTAAGTAAAATAATCCAAAGGCTCTATGACCTGCAGCTCCTAAGTCACCACGTCTAGTACAAATAAAGGTTACTTTTCCTTCTTCTAAGAATTTATCAAAGTTTACGTTGTTACGTCTGTTGCATAAAATTGGCTTGATGCCTGGAATTCTTAATAAATTGTCTAATTGACTAACGGCTGTATAAATGTATTTTTCGATTTCATTTCTTCCAGGGGCATCTTTATAAAAGTATTTTTTAAAGTAGGTAAGTTGTATTGAATATTTTTCTTTTAGCTCTTCGTCATGTGCCATGATTTCACACATTTTTTCAATTAGTTCGAAGTTGGTAAATAGTTTTAGTAAGTCTTCCATATTAGGTAAGGCACCATTGTTCATTCTTGGGTAGATTTCTTTTAAAAGAATGGTTACATTTTCAATAGCTTGTGTAGAAACATCGCCACGGTAAGCTTCTTCGGGGTCGTCATGGCTAACCATGAACATAGCCTTTAATACAGAAGTTATGGTTACTGCAATTTTTGCTGGATCTTCGTAAGTGAATGGATTTAGACCAATTGAGGTTTTGGAAGATGGATCAATTACATCATAGTCGATTCCAAAGTTTTTACAAACAGCTGTCATATGGTCAATTACTTCGTAGTCTGGTGCCATTAGGGTAAGTCCTAAGTTTCGATAAACGTTTTCTCCGTTAATGGTTCCTAAAATCATTTTCTTTAAATAGGTATTAAATAATCCTTCTTTTCCAGCTACAGGTGTTATCATATTTAAGTTAAAGTTTTTATTTAAGTAGTCATTGTCAAATGGTTTATTTAAGGTGGCAATTCCTGTTTTTAAAGCGGTAAAGCCTAATTCTTTAGAGGCTTCTTTGAAAAAGTATTTTCTTTCGATGTCTTTTGCCATTAGAGGTTCATAAATTAAAGATGTTTTTCCTGTTCCAGAGCCACCACATACAAATAGGGATTGGTACCTAGCGGTTTCTGGCATAACAATTTTTTTGTTGTAGTCGTCGTCTGTACAAATATACACTTCACAGGTGTATGGACCATGACCTTCTTTTTTGTCGGATAAATCGATTCCACGAAAGTCCCAAATAGAACGTACTTTTAGTGGGTTGTCGTTAATGCCAAAGTAAATCCATTTAAAGAAAGGATATACGGTAACTAATGGGAAGTAGATGGCAAGCCCAATTAAGGCAGGGGTTACTAATTCTGAAAATTCCGTAATTAATTCAGTGTAATCTGGTACTGATAATAGGAATAGCCAAGCTCCCATGTTGACCCATTGTGTAATCATAGAAATAGCAATTACATAAAAGGCGATTAAAAATACGTAAAATAGTTTTACTTTATATCCTTTATTTTTACAAAATTTTGATTTTGGGGTGAAGGCAAAAGCAAAGCATGGACATGCTAAGGCTAAAGCATATTGAAGTGGTCCCCAATAAGAATACGAAACACCAGTAAAAGCCATTAATAACATTTCTACTACTCTGTCAACTACTAGGTAAGCAGTAAGTAGTGTTAGTAGGTAGGTGGCAAATGTGTTTCGATTGGTATTTAATTTTTTTAATAATTTATCGATATATTTCATGCTAATATTCCCTTTCTTAAGTTTATAATCGTACATATATATTATCCTACAAAATGGCGAAAAAAACAAGACTTTTGAGGAAAATAATTGAAATTTTTAGGTGCTTTTTAGCAAGATTTGATATTTTAGGCTGAAGTGAATAAATGTGGCAAAAATTGAATATACTATGAAAAAAGTTAAAGGAGACGGACTATGCAAAATGAGTATTATGTAAGGGAACAAGAAATTGTAGAAAAGACGGAGATGGAGAAGGAAAAAGAACTGGTAAGAGCGATTATAACTGCTAGAGAAGAGTTAAAGGCAGCGAATCGTAATTTTGAATATGCTGGGGAGGATTTGGTAGATTATTATATTTATCAAATTAAGGCGAATCAAGCAAAACTTAATTATTTGATTAAAATGGCAAAGGCAAAGGGAATTGAAGTTGATATGATTATGGATATTAAGTTTTCTTTGTGGGATGAAGAAGAAGCGGGGTAGAGTAATATTTGTCCTAATTTCAACATACAAATGGTAGTAGAAAGTTTGGGAGTTGAAAGTTATGGATACAAATATACTTACATTTTTAGCCTGTATTTGCTTTATTTTTATATTTGGAAGAATTTTTATATTACCACTAAAGAAGATATTAAAATTAGTATTTAATTCTATTTTAGGTGGTATTTCTATTTTTGTGATTAATTTAGTAGGAGCAAGTTTTGGGTTTCACATTGGCTTGAATTTTTTTACAAGTATTTTGATACGGACTGCTTGGTCTTCCTGGAGCAGTTTGCTTGATTGTTGTTAAGCTACTGATTGGGTGAAAATTGATTTTTATGTGAATTTATAGTATAATTAAGATACAATACGCTAAAAAGCGAAAAAGAGAGGAGAACAAAATGAAAAAAGAAACATCATGGCTAGTTATCATTGATGACCAGGAAAGGAAATCTCGGCGTATCGAGAAAGCAGCAGAATCGTTAGGAATAAGGAGTGTTACATTTAAAGCATTGACGCCAGCAATTGATTTCATACAAAGAAAACATGTAATAGGAATTGTAACCGATATGAGTTTTTTTATGTATGAAAACAATCCAGATTCTTTTAACAAGAATGCTGGAAATGTGCTGTTAGAGTGGCTGGTAAAAACAAAAGCACAGATACCTGTTTTAGGGAATTCGACTGCTTTAGGTAGTTTTAATGTAAGGTATGACTTTTTCTTAGGAGAAATGTCTGGATTTTTCCAGGCAGATATATTCTTGGAATTTGTTGCTTTTATAAGGAACCGCGATTAATTGCGGTTCCTTACTATTACTATCTTTCATTTTCCAAAGCTTCTAATGTAACATCTAATAAAGGATTAAACTCCCAATTTTTTTGGTAGCTCGCTTCATTTTGCCATCAATAATTAATCTAATACATTCGTCTTACTTGGCTATGTAAAGCAGAAGGATTTTCGAAGATTTCGAAATCATATAAGGTAAGATTTTTTCTACTACAAAGCGCTAACATTACACTTATTTTAGCAACACGACAAGAATTCTGAAACCTAGATTCTTCAACAGGTTTTAAATATTTTTCTAATGTGATAAAAGCATTTTTTACAGTAATGTCCATTTCTAATATACCTTTCTATTTATTTCATAACTTTACATATTATACCATAATAGGAAGAAAGAGGCAATAAGATAAAAAGGGTTGCAAGTTGACAATGTTATGTAAATGCGTTATAATAAATATAACGTATGTTACAATAAAAATTGAAGTAAAGAAAGGAAAGCTCCAAGATATTGGGGCGAGGTGAGAACTATGTTAGCAATTGAAGTTGAAAGCTTAAAGAAAGAAGAAAGAAATGGTTTTGTAGAAGATCAAAAACGGATAAGAGTAGCCAAAATACGAAATGGGTATGTCTTAGGTGACAAGTCTATCATT
>CANRXN010000018.1 GCA_947643945.1 uncultured Clostridium sp. | reverse complement strand
AAATAGAGTTTTGCTTTATATATGATAAATATTCAAATGGTAATCGAAATGAAATAAATCGATTATCTCGGGTATCAATTTAAAGACTTTAATGAAATGTTACAGAATATAAAAGAAGAATTAGGAGAATGAAAATTATGAAATTAGTTAATATTATTAATGAATTTGTAGTAATATATATCCACTAGAAATTTTTGATAACCATAACTATAAACCCTAAAAGAAGCGGAGGAAACATATGAAAGACAAAAAGAAAAGCAAACTATCCCCAAAAGAAAAGCCATACAAGCTAAAAATAGCATGGATATTAGCAATATTTCTAATCATTTTAATACTATCCTTTTTTTATGTTGGATATGTAAAAGACCTAATCTATCAAAACGTATATCAAAATATAAAAGAATTAAGCGAGCAAACAGCAACCCAATTAAACCAATCCATTACAGAACAAAAAAACTTTGTCAAAATAATGGTTGAATCCATAGATAGAGGATATTTTAAAACCCCAGAAGAAATCTTTGACCGTTTTGAAATTGACTTAGAAAACTATCACTTTACAAGACTTGTTATCTTAGACAAACAAGGAAACGGAACCACAAGCGATGGTCACATTGTAAATAATTATCCTAACATGGAAGAATTTTTTGGGCAAGAAGAAGTATACTTAACAGAAAATAGGCCAAGCACCGTTTCAAACAACCAAGTAAACATCTATGCAAAAACCTTTGAATTAAATGGGGAAGAAAAAGTCTTAATGGCAACCATAAATACTTTAGATTACCAAGAAATTCTACTAAGAAGACTATTTCGGAAAAGGTGGAACCTATTTAATTAATAACAATGGAACCGTTTTAATCGATTCCTTTAATAACATAAAAGAAAGCAATGCCAACCTATATGAATATATCAAAAACAAATTCACCCCAACTGCCAAAGAAGAAAAGAATAAAATTGACGAAATGGCAAAAGCTATAAAAAATAAGCAAACAGGAACTTTAGATGCAAAACTTGGTGAAGATATTTACTTTATTCATTACGAAAAGGTAGGTATTAATGATTGGTATGTAGTAACAACAGCAGCAGACGAAACAATAGCTAACGAATTAATTCGATTGCTAGTTTTATCACTTGGACTTTGCTTATTAATCAATCTTATCATTATGGCTATTGCCATTTATATCGACTTATCTAACCAAAAACAAAATCGAAAATTATACAAAGTAGCTTACATCGACCCCATAACACGGACTTGGAAATGAAGTCTATTTTAAAGAAAATGGAGCTACTTATTTACAACAACAAGCTAGTAAAAGTAAATACATTGTCACTCTTGACATCAATAAATTTAAAGCCCTTAACAATATTTATGGTTATGGTTTTTGTAATGAAATTTTAAAAGAACTTGGAAAAAAACTAGTAACTACTGTTCCAACTAACAATATTACCTGTAGGATTTCAAAAGACATTTTTGCCACTATTTTTAGTTACGAACAAGACATTAATGAATTACTAGACACGTTATTTGCCAAACTTTCTAATCTAAAAATAGGAGACATAGACATACATTTAAACTTAGCAATCGGTGCCTACAAAGTTAAATTAAAAGATAGAGACATCAACAAACTTTTAGACAAAGCCTATCTTACAAAAGCACAAATTAAAGGCTTATACCATAACAACTATTATCTATTTGACGAAAAACTAGAAAAACAATTAATGGAAGAGCAACAAATTGAAGCAACTATGGAAGAGGCATTAAAAAATAAAGAATTCACCGTTATCTATCAGCCAAAAACCTTTACAAAAAATGAGAAGATGTCTGGTGCAGAAGCTTTAATTAGATGGTATAAAGACGAAAACATCATTCCACCCAATAAATTCATTCCGCTATTTGAGAAAAATAAATTTATTTTAAAGCTAGACCGATATATCTTCGAGCAAGTATGCAAAGATTTAGCTAAATGGCGTAAACAATACCAATACACACCAACTGTTTCCGTCAACGTTTCAAAAGCACATTTTGCAAATGAAAACTTTATTGACGAATATGTAAGCATATGTAAGAAGTACGAAATAAACCCAAGTGGCATTGATTTAGAAATTACAGAAAGTGCAACCATAGACCAAGAAATCGACATTTTAAAAGTCTTAAACAACATAAAGAAAAAAGGTTTTATGATATCCATAGACGATTTTGGAACTGGTTATTCTTCTTTAAGTATGTTACAAACCATGCCAATTGATGTCATAAAAATTGATAAAGCATTTGTTGATAAAGCAGATTTAAAAACAGATAATAATATGATAAATTATATTATGTTTATGGCAAAACGTTTAAAAGTAAGAACCATAGTTGAAGGCGTTGAAACCAAAGAACAAATGGAATATGTAAGAGATATTGGTTGTGATATCATACAAGGTTACTATTATTCAAAACCAATTACAAAAGAAGAATTTGAAAAATATTTTGAAGAAAATAGATAAAAATAGCTTTCAAAATTTACATAATTTCATATTATATAGAAAGTAATATGAAAGGAGGCTTAAGTAAATTTTGGAAGTAAAAAACAAAAAAATTGGATTTGTACTTACAGGATCTTTTTGCACCTTCAGTAAAACAATACCTAAAATGAAAGAACTAATTGACAAAGGTGCAGAAATTATTCCTGTTATGTCATATAACAGTTATTCTATGGATACTAAATTTGGCAAAGCAAAAGATTTTATTGAAAAAATCGAGAACATAACTGGTAAAAAAATAATTCATACTATTCAAGATGCCGAGCCAATTGGACCAAAAAAAATGACAGACATTATGGTTATTGCTCCTTGCTCACGGCAATACCATATCAAAGCTTGCATGCGATATTATTGATACACCAGCCACCATGGCAGCAAAATCCCATTTGCGAAATGGTTTTCCTTTAGTAATTGCACCTTCTACGAATAACGGCTTAAGTGGCAATGCAGAAAATTTAGGAAGACTATTAAATAGAAGAAACTACTATTTTGTACCTTTTAGGCAAGATAATCCTATCACAAAACCAAGATCCATTGTATTTGATTTTGAGTCCTTAATTAGGACAATTGAATATGCACTAGATGGGGAACAAATTAGTCCAATCCTGTTGTAAGAAAAGGAGAAATTTATGAAGCAAAAATATGATAGTATATGGAGATTATTTAGTTACTTTATTGTATATAGTTTTTTAGGCTATATCATAGAAACCCTATTTGGTATTTTAACAACCCGGACTATGGCAATGTAGACAAAGTTTTTTATATGGACCATTTTTACGGAATTTATGGAGTAGGGGCGGTGATTATCTTAGTTACTGCCAGATATTTTTGTAAAAATAATGTCACTTTGTTTTTAGGTGGCTATGCGATAGGTACTATAACAGAATACTTAACTAGCTTTTTAGTAGAAGTAATTCTACATGCCAAATGGTGGGATTACACCAATAATATTTTTAATGTAAATGGTAGAGTTTGTTTGTTATACTCTGCGTTTTGGGGAATTTTAACCATATTTTTAGTTAAAAAATTTAATCCTTTTATAGATAATATACTAGATAAAATAAAAGAAAAACTATCACCAAAAATTGCAAAAATAATCGTAACTCTTATTATTATATTTTTAGCCTTTGATTGCCTTCTTACTTGCTATGCTCAAGATATTTTTATTACCAGACTTACCATTCGAAATCACATAGAAATGAAAGATACTAAAAGAAGAGAAGAGGATTATCAAAAACTACAACAAAAAGAACCGATTCGTTATTTTATAGATAATCATTGGGATGACGAAAAGATGATAAAAACTTTTCCTAATATGAAAATAGAAGATATTCATGGTAATATTATTTACTTAGATAGCTTGCTACCAGAGATACAGCCATATTATAAAAAGGTGTTTCAAAAATAACCATTTATAACAAAATTTATTAATATTTTTATAAAAAACGAACATTTTTTCAAAAAACTCTTGACAAAGAAAAAATGTTCGTATATAATTATCTTAAAGAACGAACAAACATTCTAAAAAGGAGATAATGATATGAAAATTAGAATTGTAAACAAATCAAAATTTATAAGAAGTGTACTTATTTTATTAGGAGTACTTAGCCTTGCGTTATTTACTATAGGGAATACCTATTCCAAAACAGAAATTACCTATAAAGAAGATTATATTATAAGTGGAGATACTTTATGGTCGATTGCTCAAAATGAAGTAAATAATAATGAATACTATAAAAATAAAGATATTAGGGAAGTTATGTATGAAATTAAACAATTAAATAATATAGGAAATGAAAACCTAGAAGTAGGGCAAAAAATACGAATTCCAAATATATAAAGGGCTTTATTTAAAAGCCCTACCTAATTATAAATTAGCCAAAGGATTACTTTCTACCGCATTACGAACTTGGTCGTTACTAACATGAGTATAAATCTCAGTAGTTGCAATGCTTTCATGACCTAAAAGCTCTTGCAAAGCTCGAATATCTACTTGACCATATTGGTACATCAAAGTAGCAGCCGTATGGCGAAGCTTATGAACCGAATATTTTTTAGTATCTAAACCTGCTACTTGCAATTGTTTTGTAACAATTGTTTCCACTGTTCGATTGCTAATCCTTGTCCTTCTTTCACTTAAGAAAAGAGCCTTATAGGAATCCTTACTATCATGTTTTACACCTTCTTTTGGTCTAACTGTTAAATAATCATTAAGAGCTTTGATACAAGCTTTATTTAAGTAAATCGTTCTTTCTTTATTGCCTTTTCCAATTACATTTAATTTGCAATCTTCAAAATCAACATCTTGGATATTAATACCAACCAATTCAGAAAGACGCATGCCACAATTTAAAAACAAAGTAATAATAGCATAATCTCTTTCACAATTTCGATTATCTTCATTCGAAGTAATATCTAACAATTTTCTACTATCTTCTAAAGAAAGGTATTTCGGTAATCGTTTATCTAGTTTTGGTGTTTCTAAATCTTGTGCTGGATTTACATCAATCAATTTTGCCTTTCTACTTAAGTACTTAAAAAAAATACGAATCGTTGAAACTTTTCTTGCCCTTGTGGTTGCTTTACTATTAAATTCACGCATTAAATAAGAAATAAAAGCATGGATATCGTCTAATGTAATCTTTTTAATCGTATCAATTGTCATATCCTGAATTTCAACTTCCCTTAAATCTGTTTTATCGGTTAAGTGAAAGTGCATTTTAATAAACCTTAAGAACATAGCTAAGTCATAATTATATTCTTTAATACTATTAGGTGACTTGTTTAAAATCGTAATCGAGTAGTCTAAAAATGAATTTAAAAACTCTGGATTATCTTCTCTTGCAATCATTAAAATCTTCCTTTCTAAATTGTAAAATATAAATAAAGTTAATTACTAAAGTTTCATTCTATTTTTTTGGATAACAATTAAAAGTTTATTATATACGTCACAATCGCATGGCTATCCAAATTGTCATGAAAAACATAATCTTGATAGCACAAATTATATTCGACATTTTTATCCGTTCTATTTAACAATACTATCATAACACTTTTATCCGGATTTTGAAAGGCAGATACCGAAATATTTTCACAAAATTTATTAAAATGGATTCTTCGTGCATTTGGTTTTAGATAACGTGCCACATGAGAAATATAATAAAAAGAGGGAGTTTTTAGCAAGGACTTTTTCTTCTTATCTAGCATAATAGGGCTATTGCAGTAGTTTTTTACATGATTAGGACCACCTTTATAGTCTAGCAATATATTCCAATCGATAAAACAATTGGTACCATGATTAAAATCTTCTATTATTTCATAAGCATATATCTCGGCATTAGCCAGTTCGTCTTGTGGCTTAAAATGGGAATAGCCAGTACAACCTTCGGTATGAAATAAAAGTAAATTAGGGAAGAGGTGATGTAATGCTTCTAAATTTTCAAAATGACCGTCCTGTATACCAATGAAAAGCAATACCACTGGCACAATTTAAGGCCTGATGCGTAACTAAAGTTTCAACCCCTCTTTCTAATAAAATATCTTTATTATGATCCCAAATTAGAAACTGAGTAGCTAAATTATTTTGCTTAAAAGTAGGGAAGAGATAATTCTTTAAAAAGTCAGCCTCTTCTTTGGCAGAATACAAGCAAGATTCCCAAATTTGCTTAGCATTTGGCTCATTTTGGATAGTCATATAAGAAATGGGAATACCTTCGTTTTGATAGCTTTTAGCAAATTTAACAAGATAATTTGCCCATGCCTTTTTAAATTTTACAAGCAACTTACCGTCCACCAACTAAACTTTTGTTATCCTTCATAAAGCTAGGAGGAGACCATGGCGATGCTAAAAATTGAAGCGTACTATTTTTTGCTTGGGCAGATTTTAAGATAGGAAGGATATATTTTTTATCATGTAAAATAGAGAAATCTGCTAAATCTTCTTGCTTGGCATACGAATAACTTTCCAAAGAAAAATCGCAACTACCAATGGAAATTCTAGCAAATTGATAATTTAAGTTTTCTTTTCCAAAATATTCTTCTAAAATTTGATTACTCAAGTTTTTGTCTATGGTGCTTAAAAGATAGCAAGAACTTTCTGTTAAAGCTCCGCCAAAGCCTAGAATTTTTTGAAAGGAAATCGTGGGATCTATTCGAATCACTTGATTTTCTGTCAATTTCTTCGTATGAGAAAATGTTACATAAGAAGAATGTAACATTAAATTTCTTTTTAAATTGGTTTCTATTTTATTAACTTTCATATTGGTATTTTATGCACTTTAGACTATATTATTAATAAAATTTTAAGTTGATAATTCTTGGGTTTTATGCTATGATACTAAATAATAATAAGTTAAAGGAAAGTGATTTACATTGTCTCGAAAAAAAGAAGAGGAAGAATATATCCCAAAAGCCTTTCAAAAAAGTAAAAAGCAAGAAGACAAGCAAATACCTAAGAAGAAAAGAAAAGGGAAAAAGAAAAAAACTGCGAAAAAAAAGAAACTAAAAAAAATTGTCTTAAGTGTAATATTGTTAGCAGTCGTAGGAATAGGAATCTCTTTAGGAATTTCAGCGGCTACTTGGAAAAAACTAGCCAAAGAAATGCTATTAAACCAAAATTCAGTAGTTATTGATACTGACAAAAAAGAAATTGCTAAATTAGGCTGTGAAAGAAATAATGAGGTGATTCCAGCTTCTAGTATGCCACAAAACTTAAAAAACGCCTATGTAGCTATTGAGGATGAGCGTTTTTATACCCATGGAGGAATTGATATAAAAAGAACGGGAGGAGCTATTGTATCGTATATTACTCACTTTGGAAAATCCTCTTACGGTGGGAGTACAATTACCCAACAGTTAGTAAAAAATTTAACAGGAGACTCGACAGATAGTATCACAAGAAAAGTTAAGGAATGGTGGAAGGCATGGCAATTGGAAACTTGTCTTTCCAAAGAGGAGATTTTATCTTCTTATTTAAATATTATCTACATTGGACCTAATATGTATGGGGTAGAGGTAGGGGCAAAATACTATTTTAATAAATCGGCTGAAGACTTAAACCTAGAAGAATGTGCCTTTTTAGCTGGTATTAACCATTCTCCTAACTCTTACAATCCATTCGAGCGGAAAAGATAATAACGAAAAAATTACCAAAAGAGCCAAAACTGTACTTAGTAAAATGTTAGAACTAAAATATATTAAAGAAGAAGAATACAACATAGCAGTAAGCAATCTAGATAAAGGATTGAACTTTAAAAAAGGACAAATAAAAACCGAAGAAGCTGTCTACTCTTATCATACAGATGCCTTGATTTTAGAAATAACAGAAGATATTGCTAAAAAATACAACATATCCAAAACCTTTGCAACTAATTACATCAATATGGCTGGTTTAACCATACACAGTACGCAAAATTCTAAAGTACAAAGCCAAACAGAAACAGAATTTGAAAAGGCTAAATATAGTCTGCCATCTAATATAGGAAATGACCCTTCTCAAGCAGCGATGGTAATCATAGATCATGAAACGGGGCAGGTAACTGCATGTGTTGGGGCTTTGGGTAAAAAAACAAAAGCAAGAACTTTAAATAGAGCAACACAAAGTATTAGGCAAACCGGTTCTTCCATTAAGCCGTTATCGGTACTAATCCCTGCCATTGACAAAAAAATTATTACAGCATCCTCTATTTATGACGACACAGAAAGAGATTTTGCAGGACGGTTACCATCCAACGGATTATAATCCTTCCTTAGGAGAAGTAACGGTTAGAAGAGCAGTAGAGTCTTCACAAAATATTCCTTTTGTCGAAATTATGGAAAAGCTAAAACCAAATAAATCAATTAATTACCTAAAGAAGATGGGAATTACAACCTTAACCAAAGAAGACGAAAGCTTAGTTCTATCCTTAGGAGGTTTGCAAAAAGGAATTAGTCCTTTAGAGATGGCAGGTGCCTATGCTATGATAGCAAATGATGGTAAATATATCGAGCCAACTTTTTACTCTATTATTGATAATCATGAGGGGAAAAATATTGTAAAAACAAGTCAAAAAACAAAAAAAGTAGTTGCTAAAGAAGTAGCTTATATTGTAAAAGAAATTTTAACAAGTCCTGTAAATGGTTCTCATGGAACAGCAACTTATTGTAAAATTTCAGGTGTTGATGTGGCTGCTAAAACAGGTACAACGGACGACAATTATGATAGATGGCTTTGTGGTTTCACGCCTTATTATACGGCTGTTACTTGGTATGGCTATGATACCAATGAACCAATTTATTATAACAAAAGAAATCCGGCAGGTTTATTGTGGGCTAATGTCATGTCAAGAATTCATGCAGGTTTAAGTAGTAAAAAGTTCGAAAAGCCAAATACGGTTTCTAGTTGCACGATATGTGCCGAAACAGGGAAAAAAGCTACGACAGGTTGCCAAAATACCTATACCGAATATTTCTTATGGCTTACTACACCAGGATTATGCAATAAGCATACTGGAAGCGAATTAAAAGAAAATACAAATAAGAATCCTAGTCATAAAGTAGAAGAAATCATACAAGGTATTACTCAAGATATTGATGCAGAGGATCCTCAAGAGGTGTTGCCAAATAAGAATAAAAACGAGAATACTTCTACGAATCAGCCAGTAAATTCAAATCAAGCCAACAATACAACGACAAATACCAATAAAAAGCCTACAAATAGTAGTAATACGAATGCTAGTATAAATACCAATAAAACGAATACGAATTCTTCTGGAAATACAAGTAGCAATACAAATTCTAGTACTTCGCAGCCAAATGGAACAAATACGAATGGCAATTCAAATGTTATGGGTAGTGGCGAGAATTCTGCTACAACTGGTCAAGATGGTAATACGAATTAATTTAATAATTGTCAAGAAGAACCCCCGCTTATGCACTTTGTAGATGTTTGAAAATTATCTACTCTTGTGTATTATATCTTTATATAAATTCGATAAGGAGGAAAAGAAAAATG
>CANRXN010000017.1 GCA_947643945.1 uncultured Clostridium sp. | reverse complement strand
TACAGGTATGATGTCCGTTTTGCCCTCCCGGTCTATGAAGAAAACGTACTCGTCATTAACTTTTAAAAACATAATAGACAGAAAACTATTAAAACAAATTGAATATGTCATAAAATTAGGAAACTATGCCGTACACAATAACAAAAAAATAGCAAGAGAAGAAGCAATTTTATCATTAAAATATCTCTATAACTTTATGCAATGGATAGCCTATTGTTATGGGGATAACTTTAAAGATGAAGAATTTGACGAAAATACCTTACCAAAACAATCCTTAAACATATTAGCCGTAAAAGAAAAAGAAAATTTATATGAAGAATTAGCAAAAAAGGATAAAAAATTAGAAGAAACCAGAAAAGAAAATGAAGAATTAAGAGCAGAACTAACCAAGAAACGTGAAGATAAAAAAGAAAATTACACATTTGAAGTAAAAGAAATTTCAGAATATGAAACGCGAAAAAGATATATAGACTTAGAACTAAAACTTGCGGGATGGGATTTCGAAGAAAATATTACAGAAGAACTAAAACTATCTGGAATGCCGAACAACAAAGCAGAAGGTTATGCAGATTATGTATTGTTTGGAAAAAACGGTTTACCATTAGCAGTTATTGAAGCAAAAAGAACAAGTGTTGACCCAAGAGTAGGTCAAAACCAAGCAAAACTATATGCAGACTGTATTGAAAAAGAATACAATCAAAGACCAGTTATCTACTATACAAATGGACTTGAAATATATATGTGGGATGATACAAATTATGCACCTAGAAAAGTAGCAGGGTTCTATACACAAGAAGAATTACAATTATTAGTAAATAGAAGGCAAACCAAGCAGAACTTAGAACACATATACATCCAAGAAAAAATAACAAATAGAGAATATCAACTAGAAGCAGTAAAAAGTGTATGTGAGACCTTTGAAGAAGGTCATAGAAAAGCGCTATTAGTAATGGCTACTGGAACAGGAAAAACAAGGACTGCTATATCAATAGTAGACGTATTAACAGATAAAGAATGGGTGAAAAATGTATTATTTTTAGCCGATAGAACGTTTTTAGTAAAACAAGCCAAAAATAATTTTACAAAATTATTACCTAATACATCATGTTGTAATTTGTTAGAAGGTAAAGAAAATCCAGAAGAATGTAGAATTGTATTTTCAACCTATCAAACAATGATAAATGCTATTGATAATACTAAAAACAAAAGTGGAAACAAATTATTCACACCAGGACATTTTGATTTAATCATAATTGATGAGGCACACAGAAGTATTTACAAAAAATATCAAACAATATTCGAATATTTTGATGGATTAACAATTGGTTTAACAGCAACACCAAGAAACGATGTTGATAAAAATACATATCGATTTTTTGAAATAGAAAATGATGTACCAACATTTGCTTATGAATATGATAAAGCAGTACAAGAAGGATACTTAGTAGATTATCATTCGATCAAAACAACAACCGAATTTATGGATAGAGGAATAAAATACGAAGAACTATCAGACCAAGAAAAAGAAGAATATGAAAATACCTTTGCAGACGATGAAGAAAACATCCCAGAAGGAATTGAAGCAGAAGCTATAAATTCATGGTTATTTAATCGAGACACTATAAAAAAATTATTAGAGTTATTAATGGAAAAAGGACTAAAAGTAGAAGGAGGAGACAAGCTTCGGAAAAACAATTATATTTGCTAAAAACCATAAGCATGCAGAAAAAATCGTTGAAATATTTAATGATTTGTATCCTCAATACAAAGGAGAATTTGCAAAGTTAATCGATAATCAAGTAAAATACAATGAAAACCTAATAGAACATTTTTCAGTAAAAGATGATTTTCCTCAAATTGCTGTATCAGTCGATATGTTAGATACAGGAGTCGATATACCAGAAATACTAAACTTGGTATTCTTCAAGCCAGTAAAATCAAAAATTAAATTTTGGCAAATGATAGGAAGAGGAACAAGACTATGTAAAGATTTATTTGGAGCAGGGCAAGATAAGAAGGAATTTTATATATTTGATTATTGTAAGAATTTTAAATTTTTCTCTGAAAATCCAAAAGGAAAAGAATCTTATTCTGTATTAAGTTTAACAGAAAAAATATATCGATATAAATTAGACTTAATTGTTGAGCTACAAAACTTAGTATATCAGGCAGAAGAAAGATATAAAGATTATAGAGAAGAATTAATAGAAGAATTTTTACAACAAATCAACAAACTAAATAAAGATAGTTTTGTTGTAAAATCGAAGCTTTACTATGTAGAACAATTTAGTAAAAAACAAAATTGGAGCCATATAACAACAATAGACTTGATGGATATAAGCGATAATCTGATACCATTATTTAGCTTAGAAAACGAAAGCGAAGAAGCCAAAAAATTCGATAACATGTTGTATGCCTTACAAGTAAAAAAGATAAAAAAAGAAAAAACAGCAAGATACGAAAATAGTATAATAGAAACAGTAGAAGAACTTGCAAAGCTAGGAACAGTCCCTCAAGTAAAACAAAAACAAGAACTAATCTTAAAAATTATACAAACAGATTATTTAAAAGAAGCAGATTTTTGGAATATAGAAGAAATAAGGAAGCAATTAAGAGATATTGCACCATTTATAGAACCATATTTATGGCATATGCCTATAGATATAGATTTTGAAGATGTACTTACTGATATTGATGAGGAATATACCTATGTAAGTTCAGGAAATAACTTTGCCAACTATAAAAAGAAATTAGAAAAGTTCTTAACGGGAAATTTAGAAAATAGTATCATATGGAAAATAAGACATAACTTAAGATTGACCGAATTGGAAAAACAAAATTTAGAAAAAATATTATTTGAAGAATTGGGTAGTAATAAAGAATATGCAGAAGCATATGGAGATACTAATATTATAAAAGCTGTTAGAAATATAGTTGGTTTGGACACAAGTGTGGTTAGTGATATCTTTTACAAATACATCAATGACAATAGGTTAAATATGAAACAGGTTCAATTTGTTAAATTGTTAGTTGATTATGTGATAAAAAATGGAACGATAGAAATGGAAAAGCTAGAGCAACAACCATTTAGCACAGTCGGACAAATTTATGATTTATTTGGAAATGATGTAAATTTGTTTAAAGAAATAAGAGAAGAGATAGAAACAATTAATCAAAATGCAGAGAAATTGGCATGAAGATAGAGATATTGATATTGATATCTTTTATATGAGAATCCGAAAATCGATAAATCAAGCTGAAAGGATATAATAGAAATGAAAAGAAAACAAGAAAAAACAGGAGTTATATATATTCTTACAAATCCTTCAATTCCTGAATATGTAAAAATAGGTTATACAAAAGATGTAAAAGAAAGATTAAGAACACTAAATGCGTCGCCAGTTGCTCCGACAAGGTTTAGAGCTTATGCAACGTATGATGTATATGAAGAATTAGAAGATAAAAAAGTACACAAGCTGATTGATACCATTAATCCAGAATTAAGAAGTGTTGAAAATGTAAATGGAAGAATAAGAAAAAGAGAGTTTTTTCAAATGTCTAAAGAACAAGCATATACACTTTTTGAATGTATAGCTGAAATATCAGGGACAAAAGATAGACTACATCTGATAAAAGCAACAGAAAATGATATGAAAGAGGAACAGGAAGCGACTGAAATAAGAGAAATGAAATTAAATAGACATCATTTCAAAGATATTGAATTTTATTCTTCATTAACTAACAAAGATTATTATACAAAAACAAGTAGTGAAGGAACATTAAGTATATTTGAAAAAGAGACCAATAAAGAAGTTCCTAACAATAGTACACCATCTAAAAAACAAATAGTGTTACAGGCATTAAAAGACTTAGGAGAGAATGCTAATGAGGGACTAACTTTATATCAATTAGAACATAGACTAGAAAAGAAAATTTGTAGCAAACAGTAAAAGGCATAAAGAATGAAAATTAAAAATATAAAGACTAATTTTGCAACGAATCATAAAAGCAAATTAGTCTTTTTTTGTACTTTTTACAAAAAAATGTAAAAAATTTCAAAAAACACTTGACAAAAAATGGAAGACGGTATACAATAAAAAAATCAAATGATTTATTCAATAAATTTAAAATCGTAAATTAAAATCAAAATCAAAATCAAAAAATCTTATATAGTTTAAATATCTAAGGTCATGGCATTGTAATCCAAGAAAAAATACCTTCGTTTTTTAAGGAATAAAATTTCTCTTAAATTTTCCCTATTATAATAAAGCATCTATATAACCAAACTCAATCTATAATATATTTGTTTTGAAAAATGACCTTAGATATTTAAGCTATATAAGTAGAAAGGAACCTATGTTAGCAATCACAAAAAGTATGGCACTGCAAGGATTACAAGGATATTTGGTATCGATACAAGTGGACATATCTAACCGGTATGCCAGAATTTCAAATTGTAGGCTTGCCAGACGCCAGTGTAAAAGAAGCAAAAGAAAGAGTAAAAACAGCCATCAAAAACTCCAATATGGAATTTTTAAGCAGAAAAATAATCGTCAATCTATCACCTGCAAACACTAAAAAGGAAGGCTCTATGTTTGACTTACCAATTGCAGTAGGAATCTTAATAGCAAACCGAAACATCAGGAATCCAAACCTAGGAAAAATACTAATGGAAACTCTATTTATAGGAGAACTATCCTTAAATGGAAACCTAGAAAAAACCAATGGAATTTTGCCAATCTGCATCGAAGCAAAAAGATTAGGAATTAAGCGAATTATCATACCAAGGAATAATTTAGAAGAAGCAAAAATATTAGAAGGAATCGAAATTTTGCCAGCCAGCAACTTAGACGAAGTAGTAGAATACTTAAAAGGTGATAAAAAAATCAAACAAGAAAAAAGGCAAAGAATCAATTTAGAAGAAAACATAGAATATGAATTTGATTTCTCAGAAGTAAAAGGACAAGAAAATGTAAAAAGAGCCTTAGAAATAGCGGCAAGTGGAGGGCATAACTGTCTTTTAATCGGTTCGCCACGGCTCTCGGTAAAACCATGTTAGCAAGAAGGTTACCAACCATTTTACCAAACATGAAATTAGAAGAAGCTTTGGAAGTTACTAAAATATATAGCATATTAGGCTTAACCTCTGGGCAATACCCCTTAATGACAAAAAGACCCTTTCGTAGTCCGCATCACACCATTACACCAGTATCTTTAATAGGAGGAGGAGCAATCCCGAAACCAGGAGAAATCAGTTTAGCCCATTTAGGTGTTTTATTCTTAGACGAATTACCAGAATTTAATCGAAATGCATTAGAAACCCTGCGAGTTCCTTTAGAAGATAGAAAAGTTACAATTAGCAGAGTAAATACCACCATTACCTATCCTTGTGAATTCATGTTAATAGCTAGTATGAACCCTTGTCAATGTGGCTATTACGGAAGCAAAGAAAAAGAATGCACTTGCCGACCAGAACAAATCAAAAAATACATCAGCCGAATCAGTGGACCACTTTTAGACAGAATTGATATTCACATCGAAGTAGATGGTGTTAAGTACAAAGAATTAGAAACAAAAGAAAAACAAGAAACATCAAAAGAAATAAGAAAACGAGTAAATCATGCAAGAAGTATACAATTAGAAAGATATCAAAAATATCATATATTTTCAAATTCCCAATTAACTCCCCCATTAATCGAAAAATTTTGTGAATTAGATAGTAAAGGTAAGCAAATATTAGAAGCTGCTTTTCATAAGCTAGGATTAAGCGCAAGAGCCTATAACCGCATTTTGAAAGTAGCAAGAACCATTGCAGACCTAGATGGAAGCAAAAAAATACAAGAAGTCCATTTAGCAGAAGCCATCCAATATAGAAGTTTAGATAGAAAATATTGGGGTAATAACTAGAAATTTATATAAAATGCAAAATAAAAAACTTAGGAAGCAAGTCAAATAAAAAAGTAAAAAAGAGGGTGATACTATTCAAATCATAACAATGAAAGATAACAACTATCCAGAACAACTAAAAAGAATAAAAAATCCACCAAAAGCAATCTATGCCGAAGGAAATATCGAATTACTAAAAACCAACATTTTTTCCATCATAGGTTCAAGAGCTTGTTCAAAAAGAGGAGAAAAACTAGCAGAAAAATTCACAAAAGACTTAGTCTATCAAAACTTAACCATAGCAAGTGGTATGGCTGTGGGAATTGACACTATTGCTCATAAAACAACCTTAGAGGAGCAAGGAAAAACCATAGCTGTATTAGCCAATGGTTTAAACCACATCTTTCCAGAAGAAAACAAAGAACTTTATGGGCAAATCATAAAAAATGGAGGATTAGTCATAACCGAATATCCGCCAGAAGAAAAAGCAAAATCAAAAAACTTTTTAGAAAGAAACCGAATTGTAAGTGGTCTAGCTTTAGGAATATTAGTAGTAGAAGCAGCCTACAGAAGTGGCACAAGTGTTACGGCAAATCTTGCCAAAGAGCAGGGGAAAAAAGTATTTGCTTTGCCACATGAAATAGACGACTTACATGGAGTAGGAACGAATCGATTAATTAAAAATGGAGCTAAAATTGTAACTTCTGCCAAAGATATTGTAATAGAATTTCCTAAACTTCCCTATAAAGAGCCACCAAAGAAAAGCCAAATCAAATCCAAGAAAGAAAAACCAGTACTTGCAAAAAGAAAAGAATGCAAAAACAAAGAGTACAATGAAATTTATCAACTAATCACTAAGGAGCCAATTTCAATCAACGAAATATACAAAAAAACCAACCATACCATAACAAAAATCAACAACATATTATTCATGTTAGAAATAGAAGGATACATCAAAAAAGTAGTAGGAGGTTACACATGTACTTTAGACGACAAATAGGTAAAATAGGTGAAGATTTAGCTTGTAATTATTTAGAAAGCAATAACTATCATATAATCGAAAGAAATTTTCTATGTAGGCAAGGCGAAATTGACATTATTGCAAAAGACAAAATAAAAAAAGAATTAGTATTCATAGAAGTAAAAACACGTTCTAATTTCAACTATGGAATTCCGGCAGAGGCGGTTACCAAGGAAAAACAAAGACATTTAAAATATGCTATTAAATATTATCTTTATAAAAACCATATTGAAAATTTAGCTATTAGAATCGATGTGGTAGAAGTACTAGTAAGGCAAGGGGATTACAAAATTAATCATATAAAGCAAATTTTGTAAAAACGTCCCCAACGGTTCCGGGTTTGTCCCCATTGGTTCCGGGTTTGAGTGGGGACGTTTATCGTCCCCATTGGTTCCGAGTTTGAGTGGGGACGTTTATCGTCCCTATTGGTTCTGGGTCTAATTGGGGATGTGTTGCCAATGATTCCCAAATTTGATTTTTGGGGGATGTTCTTAAATAAAAATCGAGATAATATTAAATAAAAAAATTCAAATAGGAATGTTGCAAAAAGAAAAAGAATACTATATAATTAGTCCAGAATCCTAAAAATATAATTATATTTTTAGTTACCTACTAAGAAAAGAGGTAGTATTATGAAAAAATTTTTATCAAATTACAAATCAACGATAATTTTATTAGTTGCTATTATCGTTGGTGCAATTGTAGGAATTATATTCCAAGAAAAAGCAACTATTTTAAGTCCTTTAGGAGACCTATTCTTAAACCTTTTACTAGTCGTCATTGTTCCACTTATTTTCTTAACTATCACAACTTCCATTGCTAAAATGAAAACACCTAAGAGATTAGGAAAAATCATGGTAAGCATCATCGGTGTATTTATAATTACTTCTATCATTGCGGTATTAATTGGTTTTGCAAGCACCTATTTTGTAAAACTAGTAGATCCAGAAGATGGGGAAAAAATACGAGCGTCTATGGAAGAGGTTGTAACTGACGAAGAAGGAGAAGAAGCGGAGGAAGAGGAACTTACTATTGCAGACAGAACGGTGCAATTATTAACCGTAAATGACTTTTCAAAACTATTATCCAAAGAAAACATCATTGCCTTATTAGTATTTTCAGTTATCTTTGGAATTGCCATGAACATGACAGGAGAAAAAGCAAAACCAGTACTAGACTTTTTAATAGCAGCAAGCGAAGTGGTAAACAATATAGTAAAAATCATAATGTACTATGCACCAATTGGATTAGGCTGCTATTTTGCAACACTAGTAGGAAGCTTTGGAGCATCCATTGCTGTTGGCTACTTAAAAACATTTGTAATTTACTTAATTGTAGCAATTGCCTTCTATTTTATCATGTACACAATTTATGCATTTATTGCAGGAGGAAAAAAGGGAATCAAGGCCTTTTGGAGAAATGTAGTACCATCTACCTTAACATCTATTGCAACATGCTCTAGTGCAGCATCTATACCAGTTAATGTAGAATGTACCAAAAAAATGGGAGTACCAGATGATATAGCAGAAACAACAATTCCTTTAGGAACAAGCTTTCATAAAGATGGTTCTATTATAGGATCTGTATTTAAAATTATGTTTTTAGTATGTTTATTTGGAACATCATTAGCAACTACGGGAGATGTTTTAGGTGTTTTAGGAATTGCTTTATTAGCTAATTTATTAATTACTGCTGTACCAATTGGCGGAGGAACGATTTCTGAAATGTTAATTATTACTATGATGGGTTATCCAGTAGCAGCACTACCAATTTTAACTATGATTGCTACCATTATTGATGCACCTGCAACTGCTCTTAATGTGGTAGGGGATACAGTTTCTTCTATGCTGGTTACTAGAGTTGTTGATGGGAAAGATTGGATAGAGAAAAAGAATTAGATAAAAATTAATGAATAAAAAACACGTCTTATTGTCAAATAAAAAGTTTGACAATAAGGCGTATTTTCATTATCCAAAAAAAGAAATCACTACCAAAGTGATTTCTAATAATAGTCAAACACCTAGTCCTCATAACCCGAAGGTCGTAAGTTCGAGTCTTACCCCCCGCAACCAAACTTCAATCACTAGAACTATAACGGTTTTAGTGATTTTTTGTTGTGTTCAAACAGTTTACAATAATGCTATTTTTAAGCACTATTATGTAGAATTGGGTAAAAATTGGGTAATATTTTAACCTCAAACCACTTAAATTCTAATAAAAAATCATTAAAATTTTATACTAAAATTACAATGCATGAATATTTATATTTTAAATTTTTGATGTAAAAAAATGATTAAATTTAATATAAATAAGGCAAGACATAATAATTTTTAAATTTGTAGTAAAAAACTTTTGGGAAAGAGATATATAAAGAGATATATAATCTCAAAGTTTTTTACTACTTTTTATCGTGAAAATTGTAACGGCTTTATATTCCGTTTGTGAAAATTAGAAAAAAGTTAAGATCAAGACCTTGTTGGTAATAACAAGTTTTCTAATGCATATCCAGCTTTTCTATTATGAGAAAGTAGTGGATGTACATAAAAATCTAATGTAGTGCTAATTTGTGCATGACCAAGTCTTGCAGAAATAACTGCAATATCAACATTTTGTGCCACTAGTAAACTTGCATTTGTATGTCTTAATCCGTGAAAATTAATTACAGGTAATCCAATTGTACTTACATATTTAACAAACCATTTGCTAATTGAAGAAGGATGCATAGGTTTGCCATCAGCTTGAACAAATAACCTATCAGAATTAGCCCATAATTCGCCATAAATGGATTTTTGCTCTTCATACCATAACTTATATTCCTCAAGTAAAGAAATGATAAATTCAGGT
>CANRXN010000016.1 GCA_947643945.1 uncultured Clostridium sp. | reverse complement strand
CTCTTTTCTTTTAATTCTTTTTTTATCTTTGTTGATTGTTTCTGTTATGATATTAAGTAGTGTTGATTTTCCAGATCCATTGTTCCCATAAAAGATTGTAATTGGCTCAAATTCTATATGATAAAATTCTTTTTCTAAAAAGATATGAAAAGGATATCCACTCCAATCTTCTTTATCTAGTAATTCAAATTTTTTTAGGTATATCATTTTTAATCTCCTCATATTTTTAACTTGCATTTTTTAATA
The DNA here is from genome assembly GCA_947643945.1 of uncultured Clostridium sp. GTDB lineage: Bacteria > Bacillota > Clostridia > TANB77 > CAG-508 > CAG-269. Next base: position 9,742 of record CANRXN010000016.1, on the reverse strand, counting down.
AATTTATTATTTCTTGATTTTGTAGTTTAGAAATTGCAAAACATTTCTTGTGCTATTTCATTTTTCAATAGTCCCAAAAGCATTGCTATTCCTTGCTCCATAAATACATAAAGTAAATATCTTCTTCCTCATTAACTATTTGAATTTCATTTTCCATATTTTCACATCCTTGTTTTAAACTAGTTATAGTTCAAAACGTTTGTTCTTGTTTGTCAAGTGTTTTTTACATTTTTTTGAAATTTGCCTATTTATCTTCTATCAAAAAAGACACAGTTTCTTAAAACTGTATCTTCTCAAACTTATCCTTATCAATATCTTTTGGCACTTCAATTGGATACTTACTAGTAAAACAGCCATCGCAAAAGCCATCCACTTTGCAATCCTTTGTAATCTCTCTTAAACTATCCAAGCTTAGATATTCCAAAGTATCAGCACCAATTTCTTGTCTAATCTCCTCTACCGTTTTGCCATGTGCAATCAAATTCTCTCGTTTATCAACATCTGTTCCAAAATAGCAAACATCCACAAAAGCAGGTGATGCTACTCTAATATGCACTTCTTTTGCCCCAGCAGCCTTTAACGACTTAATAATTCTAGTAATGGTAGTACCTCTTACGATAGAGTCGTCTACTAAAACTATTTTTTTATCTTTTACCGTATGTTTCAAAGGATTTAGCTTTAAGTTTACCAATTTTTTTCTTTTATTTTGTGTATTTTGGATAAAAGTTCTTCCAATATATTTACTTTTGATAAAGACAAAATCATAAGGAATTTTAGACTCTTTAGAATAACCGAAGAGCTGCATCATTTCCAGAGTCTGGAACAGAAGCTACAATATCCGCATCTACTGGTGCTTGTTTAGCTAAACATCTTCCTGCCTCTTCACGGAATAAATGCACATTAATGCCATCAATAGTTGAATCTGGTCTTGCAAAATAAATATATTCAAATACACAAGCACCTTTTTTTTCATTAGTTAAAAATTTCTCACTAATTACTTCATTATTAACAACTGTTACCACTTCTCCTGGCTCGATATCACGGTCAAATGTAGCTCCCATAATATCTAAAGCACAACTTTCAGAAGCAAATACAATATCTTCTCCTGAATGACCTATACAAAGTGGTCTAAAACCTTGTGGGTCTCGTACTGCAATCATTTTTTGTGGAGATAAAATCAAAAGAGAATAAGCTCCTTTTATAATTTTCATCGTGTTTTTAACAGCATCTTCAATAGAACCTGTTTTTAATCTTTCTCTTACAATAACATGGCAAATAATTTCCGTATCACTAGTAGTTGTAAAGATTGCACCTTGCTCTTCTAATTCTCTTTTTAACTCCACTGCATTTGTTAAATTCCCATTATGCACAATTGCTAAATTTCCTTTTTTATGCCTTACCACCATTGGTTGTGCATTTTCTTTTTTACTAGTCCCTGTTGTAGAATAACGCACATGACCAATTGCCATCTTTCCTTGTGGCATACTAGTTTGAACCTCTTTAGTAAAAACTTCTGAGACTAAACCAACATCTTTATGAAAATGGATAATACCATCTTCATTAATAGCAACTCCGGCAGCTTTCTTCTCCTCTATGTTGTAAGGCTGACAAGCCCACACAAACTTGTCCTATTAAATCTTCTTTTGCTTCTTTAGAATAAATTCCAAATACACCACATTCTTCTTTTACTTTATCAAACATTTTCTTTTATCCTTTCTTTTTTGTTTTCCTGTCGTGTTTTGGGACAGGCACCAATACGGACATTTTGTCGTGTTTTGGGACAGGCACCAATACGGACATTTTGTCGTGTTTTGGGACAGGCACCAATACGGACATTTTGTCGCATTTTGGGACAGGTCTTCTTACTTCTTTGCTATGCTTTTACCCAAGAGCTAATTTGACTTTCTTACCTTTCTTATGCTAAACTACATTTATATACCAATTTAGGAGGTAATTTTTATGTATCATTTAGTTGTATTTGCTTCTGGCAACGGTTCTACTTTGCAAGCTATAATTGACAGTATAGGTAGCCATGAACTAGAAGCCAAAATTGATTTAGTTGTTTCCGATAATCCAAATGCCTATGCTTTAACCCGTGCCAAAAGTAATCATATAGATACTTATATCATTCAAAATAAAAAATTTGAAGCAAGGGACTTAGAACTATCTAGCATACTTTCCAAGTATCAAATCGACCTAATTGTACTTGCTGGTTACTTAAAAATGATTGGTCCAAAACTACTTGATAGCTATACCATTATCAATACCCATCCTTCTTTACTACCAAAATTTGGTGGCAAAGGGATGCATGGCATGCACGTTCACGAAGCTGTTGTTGCAGCCAAAGAAAAAGTTACTGGTGCCACCATCCATTTTGTAAATCATGAATATGATAAAGGTGCTATTATTAGTCAAACCAAAGTCCAGGTATTGCCTACTGATACAGCAGAAGATGTTTCCTCTAAAGTACAAGCTGCAGAAAAGGTTCAACTAATCGAAGTACTAAATCGTTTTACTAAGCAGGGATTTTAGGGACGTTCCTTAAAATCCCTCTTTTAGGGATTAAGGGGACAGTCCTTTATTGTTTTCTTTTAAAGAGTGTCCCTCAGTCCCTGAAACAGGGATTTTAAGGAACGTCCCCCTAATCCCTGCTAATGTTCGTAAATTTCCCCGATGTCGTTTCTATAATCTAATTTTTCGTCAATATTATTTTCCATCGCCACATATGCTTTTTGCTTTGCTTCTTCTAGGGTATTGCCATTTGTGAAAACACCAAATAATCTGGATGTTCCAACTGACATGTAGCGGTCACCTTCTACTGGTTTTGTACTTGCAAAGTAGATTTTTGCTCCCTTTTCTTGAATAGCTTTTGTGTTTAAGGTAAATTCTATTGGTTCTGCTTTTTTAATAGCATAATCTGGACTTACTACATATACCATAAAAGTGTAGTCTTTTTTGAATTTACAATTCTCAGTTGATAATTTTTGCTCCCAAATGTTTTCCATTACTTCGGCAAATGGAGTTTCTAATGAATTTAAGACATTGATTGCTTCTGGGTCGCCAAATCTTGCATTAAATTCGATAAATTTAATTCCTTGTTTACATTTGAAGAATCCGCCATAAATAACACCTGTAAATTCTAAGCTATCTTTATTTACATACTCGATGGTATCTTGAATTAGTTTAGCGCACTCATCTACATCTTTTTGCTCTAAAAATGGTAATAATCCATTTTCAAAACTTAAGCATCCCATACCACCAGTTCCTGGTCCTTTATCTTCGTCAAAACGATAAGGATAGTCAAAAGTGGTTGGTGTTACAACGATATTTTTACCATCCGTTAATGCCATAACGGTAAATTCTCTACCTTCTACTTTGTCTTGTACAATAACTTTTCCATCTTGTGCTAAGCATTCTTTTGCATATTCAAAACCTTCTTGTTTCCCCTTAAAGTGAATACCTCCTACTTTAACACCTTTTCCTCCGGTTAGTCCTTCTGGTTTTACTACAAAACTATCATCTTCATAATTTTTCATTACTTCTTCTAATTTTGCTAAGTCAAAAATTCTTTCATTTCGAATAATCATTTCTGGTGCTAATTTTTCAACAAGTTCTAACGCATAGGTTTTGCTCCACTCTACTTTAGCTCCTTTTGAGGTTGGTCCAAATGTCTTTAAACCAAGTTCTCTTGCTAAGTCAATCATACCTTCTTGTAATAAATTATCTTGGCTAACAACGCAAGCTTCAATGCCTTCTTCTTTTACAAATTTGGTTACTAAGTCTTTGTCAAATGGGTCTGCTATAATATATTTTCCATTTGATTTTTTTACTGCTTCTACAATTGATGGATTGGCATATGGTAAAATAGCATAAACTGCAAATCCTTTTGCTATTTGTTCTGCTAATACCGCTTCACGACCACCATTTCCTAACAATAAACACTTTTTCATTCTTTTTTTCTCCTTTTCTTAGCAGGGATTTTAGGGACGTTCCTTAAAATCCCTCTTTTAGGGATTAGGGGACACTCCTTCTATCTCTCCTAATTCTTAATTTATTAAAATTGAATATTTTTCTTCTAAGTCCTTCTTTAATTGCTTAGCACTTTTAAAAACAATTCCATGAATTCCAACTTCTTTAGCTCTTTTTATATTAATTTCATGGTCATCAATAAACAAGGTTTCTTCTGCTAATATTTTTGCTTTTTCCAGTACTTTGGGGAAAGTTTCTTTGTCTGGTTTCACATTTCCCAGTTCATAGGAAACAATTATTTTATCAAATATTTTGATATCCTGATTTTGTTCTTCTAAGTATTCCATCCAGCCCTTTACATGGTCTGTTAACAATATCAATTGATATTTTCCTTTTAACGATTTAACAATCTCCATGGTTCCTTCTACTGGCTGGTTTAGGTATTCTCGAGAAGTTCTTTTCAAATCTTCTATTGTGATGTTCCAATTCATATCTTCTAATAATTCTTCCCAATATTGTTCTTCTGTTAAGTTTCCTCTCATTAAGTCTAAAAATCTTTCGTTTTTTCTTCTTTTGCGATTTAAGAATTCCTCTGCTGGTATGCTGTACTTTTCTTCCATTAACTTTTCTATGCCAGAATATCCGTGATATTAAAACCTCTGACAAGTCAAACACTATGTTTTTTATCATTTTCTTCCCCCTAAGATTTTATTTTAAGGAGTGTCCCTTAAATCCCTCTTTTGGGGATTTTAAGGAACGTCCCCTAAATCCCTCCTTACACATTTACTTCTACTTCTGCATCAGTTATTAAGTCTTTATATTTTTCTAAAATAGGATTTACTCGTTCTTCCATAAAGTCTTCTACTTGTTTTGGTGCTCTTCCACATAAGTGGTCAGGGTTTAGAGCTTGCATAATTTCTTCTTTGGTTAAGCCAAAGGTTTCGTCATTGGCAATTCTTTCTACTAAATCATTTGGTTTTCCGAAGTTCTTTTACTTGTTTTCCTGCTTCCATGGAGTAAATTCTTATTTTTTCGTGTAATTCTTGTCTATCGCCACCTTTTAATACGGCATTCATTAAGATTTCTTCGGTTGCCATAAATGGTAGTTCTTGCATCATGTTGGTTTTTATTACATTTTCATAAACTACTATATTTTTAGAGATGTTCGCATATAAAATCAAAATAGCGTCAACTGCTAAAAAGCTTTCTGGTACACAGATTCTTTTGTTAGCAGAGTCGTCTAATGTCCTTTCTAACCATTGGGTTGCAGCTGTTATGCTAGGATCCATGGTTAAGGTCATAACGTGTCTTGCTAGGGAGTTTATTCTTTCACTTCTCATTGGGTTTCTTTTATAGGCCATGGCTGAGGAACCAATTTGTCCTTTTTCAAATGGTTCTTCTAGTTCTTTTTCGTGTTGTAATAATCTCATGTCATTGGCAAATTTTGAACAGCTTCCAGCAATTTGTGATAACACATTTAGTACCCTGGTATCTAATTTTCTCGTATAGGTTTGTCCGTGATACAGAATATACTTTTTGGAATCCCATTTTTTCAGCGATTTTTCCATCTACTTGTTTTACTTTTTCTTCGTCTTTAAATAATTTCATAAAGCTTTCTTGGGTTCCTGTAGTTCCTTTACAACCTAATAATTTCATATGACTTTGCACAAATTCTAATTCCTCTAAATCCTCTAACAAGTCTTGTAGCCATAAAGTTGCCCTTTTTCCAACGGTTGTTAATTGGGCTGGTTGAAAGTGTGTGTATCCCAAACAAGTTACCCCTTTATTTTTAATCGCAAAGTTTTTTAAATTATTGATGACTAAAATTAATTTCTGTTTTACTATTTCCAACGCTTTTGTCATTAAAATGACATCTGTATTGTCTGTTACATAGCATGAGGTAGCTCCTAAATGGATAATTGGTTTAGCGGTTGGACATTTTAATCCAAATTCGTAGACATGTGCCATGACGTCATGTCTACACTCTTTTTCTCTTTTGCTTACAATTTCATAATCGATATTTTCTACATTTGCTTTCATTTCTTCGATTTGTTCGTCTGTTATATCAATTCCTAGTTCTTTTTCAGTTTCTGCTAAAGCTATCCACAATTTTCGCCATGTTGTGTATTTGCTGTTGTTTGACCATAGCTGGTTCATTTCTTCGCTTGCATATCTTCCTGCTAATGGTGTTTTATAGATATTGTTTTCCATTTCCATTTTCCTCCTTATTTATAGTAATTAACGCCTGACTTAAATATCTTTTGGTCCATCTTACCTGGCATATTCTTCAAAATCTCACGATAGCATCTTTCACTATGTCCCATCTTACCTAAAATTCTACCGGTCTGGACTGGTAATTCCTTCAATGCTATCTATAGAACCATTTGGATTATAGGCGATATCATAAGTAGCATTTCCGGCAAAATCTACATATTGTGTTGCAATTTGACCATTTGCAATTAACTCTTTTTCTAACTCTTCTGACACAATAAATCTTCCTTCTCCGTGAGAAATTGGAACCGTGAATTGTTCTCCTAAATCCACTTCACTAAACCAAGGAGACATTTTAGAAACAACTTTTGTTTCTACCATTCTTGACATATGTCTTCCAATGGTATTAAACGTTAAGGTTGGTGCCTTTTCTTCCATTTCTCGAATTTCGCCATAAGGTAGTAATCCTAGTTTTACAAGTGCTTGGAAACCATTACAAATTCCTAACATTAAGCCATCTTTTTCATATAAATGTTTATGAATTAAGTCTTTTAGTTTTGGATTTCTAAAGACCGCTCCTATGAATTTTCCTGAACCATCTGGTTCGTCTCCACTACTAAATCCACCTGGTAACATGATAATTTGTGCTTTTTCAATTTCTTTGGCAAAAACTTCAATTGACTCTGCAATGTTTTCTGGTTTTATGTTTCTAAATACCACTGTATTGGCAATTGCACCAGCATCTTCAAAGGCTTTTGCTGAATCATATTCACAGTTGGTTCCTGGAAATACCGGAATAAAGACACGTGGTTTGGTAATTGGATTTTTACGGGTAATCGTGCAAGTTTTATTACTTAAGATGTTGTTTGCTTTTTTTGTTTCTTCTTTTACTTTCGTTGGGAATACTTTTTCTAATGGCTCTTCCCACATTTTAATTAAGCTATCTAATTCAAAACTTACTTCGTTGTTTACTACAATTTTTTCTAGCTTGGTTGTTGTTCCTAAAACTTCCGCTTTTTCTACTTCTACCCCTTCTTTTAGTTCGATGACAAATGAACCATAATATGGATAAAATAAATCTGGCAAGTCTTTTTCAAATTCAAATCCTATTTTGTTTCCCATACAACTTTTAGTAATAACATCTGCTATTCCTCCGTGAGTAACGCTACTTACTGATAATACTTTTCCTTCTTCAATTAATCTATGGATAATCTCATAGTTTTCTTTCAGATCGTCAAAATCAATAATGTCTTCTTGTCCCATTTTAGTTTTTAAGAATACTACCTTAGAATCTGTTTGTTTAAATTCATTGGATACTACTTTTGTGGTATCGGTCTCTCCAATACAGAAAGATACTACTGTTGGTGGTACATCTAATTCGTTGTAAGAACCTGACATACTATCTTTTCCCCCTATTGCTGCAATTTTTAATTCTTTTTGTACTAGGTAAGCTCCGAAGTATTGCAGCAAATGGTTTACCCCATCTAGTAGGCTCATTTCTTAATTTTTCAAAGTACTCTTGCAGGGTTAAGTAGGCTTTTTTATAATCTCCACCTAACGCTACATATTTAGAAACTGACTCGACAATCGCATATACGGCTCCATGGAATGGGCTCCAACTTGCTAAATAAGGATTATAACCATAAGTCATAATGGTTCCACTATCTGTGTATCCTTTTAAGGTTGGAATTCTTGCTACCATACCTAAAGCTGGTGTTAATTGATATTTCCCGCCAAATGGCATGATTACGGTATTGGCTCCAATACTACTATCGAAACGTTCTACTAATCCTTTTTGAGAACAACAATTTAAATTTGTAATGGTTTGTTCCCATTTTTCTTTTAGATTTTCTATCTTTTCTGGTTTAAAGTAAGATTTTTCTTCGTCTGGTTTTACTACTTCTACTGTAGCATTTTTCACATCACCATTGGTGTCTAGGAATTCTCTTGCAATATTTACAATTAGTTTTCCTCTCCAATACATTTTCACTCTTGGTTCTTCTACAACTTCTGCTACAATTGTTGCTTCTAAGTTTTCTTTTTCGGCAAATTCTACTAATTTATCAGCATTTTCTTTGGCAACTACAACTGCCATTCTTTCTTGTGACTCAGAAATAGCAAGTTCAGTTCCATCTAATCCTTCATATTTTTTAGGAACTTTATCTAGGTTAATGACTAATCCATCTGCTAATTCACCAATGGCAACAGATACACCACCTGCTCCAAAGTCATTACATCTTTTAATAATTTTCGTTACTTCTGCATTTCTAAATAATCTTTGTACTTTTCTTTCTTCTGGGGCATTTCCTTTTTGTACCTCTGCTCCACAAGTGGTTAGTGATTCACTTGTATGTGCTTTGGAAGAGCCTGTTGCTCCACCGCAACCATCTCTACCAGTTTTTCCTCCTAAAAGAATAACTTTGTCTCCTGGCTCTGGCCTTGTACGAACTACATTTTCTTTTGGTGCTGCTCCTACTAATGCTCCTATTTCCATACGTTTTGCAACATACCCATCATGGTAGATTTCCGCTACTTGACCAGTGGCTAGTCCTATTTGATTTCCATAAGAACTGTAGCCTCTTGCTGCTTCATTGGTTAGTTTTCTTTGTGGTAATTTATTTGGCAACGTTTCTTCTACGGTCTTTCTTGGGTCGCCACAACCAGTAACACGCATTGCTTGATATACATACACTCTTCCAGATAGCGGGTCACGGATAGCTCCTCCTAAACAAGTTGCTGCTCCTCCAAATGGTTCGATTTCAGTTGGGTGGTTATGGGTTTCGTTTTTGAACATAATTAGATATTCTTCTGGTTTCCCATCTACTAAAATGTCTGCTTTGATACTACATGCATTGATTTCTTCACTTTCGTCTAACTCTTTCATGTACCCTGCTTTTTTTAATTCTTTTGCTGCGATGGTTGCTACGTCCATTAGGCAGATATCTTTTGCTTTTCTATTTTCATAGACAATATCTCTTGCTTTTAAGTAATCTTCATATACTTTTTTTAGTAAATCCCATTTGATGTCTAATACTTCTAACTTGGTTAAGAAGGTAGTATGTCTACAGTGGTCTGACCAGTAAGTGTCTATCATTTTTATTTCTGTTAGGCTAGGGTCTCTTTTTTCTACTTCTTTAAAATAATTTTGGCAGAATTTTAAGTCGGCAAAGTCCATAGCAAAGCCATATTTTTGGTAGAATTTATGAGAGTCTTCTTCTGTCATGCCTATAAAACCTTCTACTACGGCTACATCTGCTGGTTCTTCCATTTTGGTTTTTAAGTTTTTTGGTTTTTCTAAGGTGCATTCTCTGGAATCAACTTGGTTTATCATATATTTTTTGATTTTCTCTTTGTCTTCTGGTTTTAAATTTCCTTGCATGATATAAATTTTAGCAGATTTAGCAGTTGGTCTGTTTCCTCCTGCTAGTATTTGCAAACATTCTTCTAAGGCGTTTGCTCTTTGATCAAATTGACCGAGGTAAGAATTCAATACCGAATATATAGTCTTGCTTTTGGAATGGGTATTCTTCTATAAAGCTTTCGTCTACTTGTGGTTCAGCAA
>CANRXN010000015.1 GCA_947643945.1 uncultured Clostridium sp. | reverse complement strand
TAAAGTAGAGTTTGGAACCTCAAGGCTAAAGGGAAGAATAGAAGCAATTAACAAGCTAAAAGAAGCAGGTTATCCAATTGGAATTTTAATTGCGCCTGTCATTTTGGTGGAAAATTGGAAGGAGCTATATGAAAACCTAATTCAAAGGTTGTCACAGGAGCTAACAGAAAAAGTGAAAAAAGATGTGTTTTTTGAGATTATTTTTATGACCTATAGTTATGTTCATACTAAAATAAATGAAGAGGCTTTTCCTGGCAGTATATCTTTATATCATAAAGATATGATGACTGGTAGGGGAAGAGGAAAGTATTGGTATAAAAATGATATAAGAAAAGATGCAGAACTTTTCTTACGAGAGCAAATGCACAAGTATTTTCCCAATAATAGACTAGAATATATTGTTTAGCAAAAAAATGGTAAAAATTCCTAAAAACACTTGTAAAACATTAGAAAATATGTTAAAATATTTATTAGTGATGTAAAAAGCTAAAACCAATTAAAAAGCAAAGTAAATATATTACCCAATATGTTAAATAGAGAAGATGGTCTAAGGCTGAAAGCCATCTCATATCAATATATTGAAATTTCACTTTTTAGGTCTTTTTCCCAAATAGTAAAAAGCTAGAGTAAGAAAAAGCGGTTAAGAACCGTTAAAACGAAACGAGGTTAAGCTTAAAAAAGCTTAATAAACTTAGGTGGTACCACGAAAAGAGATAAGCCATTTCGTCCTAAAAAGTAGGAGCGAAGTGGCTTTTTAGATGTTTTTTATATTCTAGAAAAATTATTACCATCAACTTTTAAGTAAACTATAAAGAAAGGAAGCAGTATAGTATGAAAGAACAAATTGCGAAAATCAAAGAAAACTCAATCCAAGAAATCAATAAATGTCAAGAAGAAAAAGAACTAAACGAAATAAAAGTAAAATACTTGGGAAAAAAAGGAGAACTAACCATTGTATTAAGAGGAATGGGGGCTATATCTCCAGAAGAAAGGCCAATAATTGGAAGTTTTGTAAATGAAGTAAGAGATGAGTTAGAAGCCTTAATCAAGCAAAAAGAAAAAGAATTTAAAAAACAAGAATTAGAAAAAAAATTGCAAACAGAAAATATCGATGTAACCGAGCCAAGTAAAAAAGTAACTTTAGGAGCTTTACACCCAATCACGCAAATTATTGAAGAAGTAGAAGAAATCTTTTTAGGAATGGGATACCAAATAGCAGATGGACCAGAAGTAGAAAAAGCAATCTACAACTTTGACAAACTAAACACACCACCAGACCACCCAGCAAGAGATGTGCAAGACACTTTTTACATAACAGACGACATCGTACTAAGAAGCCAAACTTCACCCGTACAAGCAAGAGTTATGGAAAACCAAAAACCACCCATCAAAATTATTTGCCCTGGGGCAGTATACCGTTCAGACAGTGTAGATGCAACCCATTCACCAGTATTCCATCAAATAGAAGGCTTAGTAGTAGACAAAAACATAGCCATGACAGATCTAAAAGGAACCTTAGAAATGTTTGCTAAAAAATGTTTAGGAGAAAACACAAAAATTAGATTTAGACCACATCACTTCCCATTTACCGAACCAAGTGCAGAAGCAGACGTATCTTGCTTTGTATGTGGCGGAAAAGGTTGCAAAGTATGTAAACAAGAAGGATGGATTGAATTATTAGGTTGCCGGTATGGTACACCCAAATGTTTTAAAATACTGTGGTATAGACCCAGAAGAATATTCAGGCTTTGCCTTCCGGATTTGGTGTAGAAAGAATTGCTATGGCAAAATTTGGGATAGAAGACATGAGATTACTATTTGAAAACGATGCCAGATTTTTAAAACAATTTTAAATGATGTTTTTGGGGACTTAGGTCAAAAAACATCGCTATCTAAAAAATTGAAAACCAAATGAAAAATTAGCATAAAAATTAATTAAAAATTTAGTTAATTAGGAGAGTTGAAATATGGGAATGTTAAAAGAATTATTAGGAAAAAAAGGATTACCAAAAACACCAATTACATTTGAAGAAACAAAAAAATATAATTGTGAAGATTATATCATTGAACCAGTAGAAGTAGAAGGAAAATTTAAGTATTATGTTCAACCAATTCCAAAAAAGGAAGAAAAACAAGCAGAACAACTGTCACATGCAAAAATCCAAAAAGAAAACTTTAGGAAGAATATAACCCAAGGTGGAAAGTTACAAGGAATTGGTAGCAAAGTAGCAATAAAAAGTAGAATAGATAGACAACAACCAATGTATGGTAATGGGAGAGAAAATGTAAAACCAAAACATTATAAAACATTTGAACAAGAAGAAAATTCGAGATATTAATAAAGGGAAAAAGGAGTGTCCCCTAATCCCTAAAACAGGGATTTTAAGGAACGTCCCCCAAATCCCCCTTAAAAGGAGAATGAGTATAAAATGAAAGCAAGTATAGAATGGTTAAAAGAATATAGTGATATTGATGTTGATGTAATAGAATTAGGAGATATCCTAACTATGACAGGATCAAAAGTAGAAACCATAGAACAAAGAGGAAACGATATAAAAAATGTAGTCGTTGGAAAGATTTTAGAAATTGAAAAACATCCAGATGCTGATAAATTAGTAGTAACTAAGGTAGATGTGGGAAACGAAATATTGCAAATTGTAACAGGAGCAAGCAATATTAAAGTAGGAGACATTGTACCGATTGCAAAAGATGGTTCTAACTTACCAGGTGGCGTAAAAATTAAAAAGGGAATGCTAAGAGGAATAGAATCTTGTGGCATGATGTGTTCGGTAGGAGAACTAAACCTTACCCTAGCAGATTATCCAAATCAAATTGAACATGGTATCATGATACTAGATAAAAGCTTAGAAAAAGATTTAGGAAAAGATGTCGTAGAGGTATTAAATTTAAAAGAAGATATTATCGATTTTGAAATTACCTCTAATAGACCAGACTGTTTTTCGATTGAAGGATTAGGAAGAGAAACGGCAGCTTCTTTAAATAAGCCATTTAAAAATCCAAGAAAAAATGTAGATGAAATGGTAGTAGAAACCCAAAACGACTTAGAAGGATTAAAAGTTGATATCGAAGCACCAGACCTATGTTACCGTTATGTAGCAAGAATGGTTAAAAACGTAAAAATTGCACCATCACCAGATTGGATGGTAAGAAGATTAAAGGCATGTGGCATTCGAAGCATCAACAACATAGTAGATATTACAAACTATGTTATGTTAGAAATGGGGCAACCAATGCATGCTTTTGATATTAATTCCATTGAAGGAAAACACATTACGGTAAGACGCGCGAAAAATAAAGAAAAGATTATCACATTAGACGAACAAGAAAGGGAACTAGACGAAAACAATTTAGTAATTAGTGACGATAAAAAAGCAGTAGCAATAGCAGGTGTTATGGGAGGATTAAACTCTGAAATTGAAGAAGACACCAAAACCGTAGTATTTGAATCTGCTGTATTTTATGGCGGAAGTGTAAGAAAAACAGCTAAAAAAGTGGGATTAAGAACCGAAAGTTCTTCTCGTTTTGAAAAAGGATTATCTGCCGAAAATGCTCTAAGAGCAGCAAATCGTGCCGTAGAGTTGGTAGAATTATTAAAAGTAGGAGAAGCAGTAGAAGGAAAAATAGATGTTTATCCAACCAAGCAAAAAATCAATGAAATTAATTTTGATGTTTCTAAAATTAATAGCCTGCTAGGAACGAATTTAAGCAAACAAGAGATGGTAGCTATCTTAGAAAAATTAGAAATTCAAGTTAAAAACGATAAAGTAATCAGTCCATACTTTAGAATGGATTTAGAATTTTTAGCAGATATTGCAGAAGAAATTGGACGTTTTTATGGTTATGATAAACTAGATACGACTTTAATAAAAGCAGATACCACTTTAGGGATTCGAAACAAAGAACAAATCCTCCAAAAGAAAGTAAAAGAAGTATTAGTAAATAGTGGATTTTTTGAAATTTATACCTATGGTTTTGTAAGCGAAAAAGACTTGGAAATGTCTAACATTAGTGAAGAAATAAAAAAATATGCTATTACCATACAAAATCCATTAAGTGATGAATATAAACTAATGAGACCAACCACTGTGCCAAGTATGATGCAAATCTTGGCTACCAATGCCAACAAGAAAAACCAAACTGTAAAATTATTTGACTTATCTAGAAACTATAAAAATATGAATCAAGAAGTGCAAAACAAAGAAGTTCCTTTGCAAGAGGAAATCCTAACCATTGGAATGTATGGAGAAGACGTAGATTTTTACATTTTAAAAGGCATTTTAGAAAACATATTAGAAACCATTAACATTAGTCATTATGACATAGAAAAAGAAACAAAAAATCAATCTTACCATCCAGGAAGATCTGCTAACTTAAAAGTAGGAATGGATATTATTGCAACCTTAGGAGAGGTACACCCAGAAGTGCTAGATAATTACGAAATTTCTAAAAGAACTTATTTAGCTGAAGTAAATATCACAAAATTAGTAAAATATGCGAAAGCCAATAAAAAATATGTAGAAGTGCCAAAATTCCCAGCAGTGGAAAGAGATATTGCAGTGGCAGTAGACGAAAAAGTAGAAGTAGGACAAATTGAAAAAATTATTACTAAAAAAGCGAAGAAACTGTTAGAAAGTATGCAGTTATTTGATATCTATCGCAATGAAAAATTAGGACAAAATAAAAAAAGTGTTGCTTACTCCCTAGTTTTTAGAGATAAAAATAAGACACTAGGTGACGAAGAAATTAATAAATTGATGGAAGATATTATTTTAGAACTAGAAAAATCTTTAGGTGCAAAATTAAGAAAATAAGAAGAAGGAGATAAGTTTAAATCTCCTTCTTTTCGAAAATATGACAAAAATATTAAATTTTCATGACAACAAGGACAACAACATAAATTTATGATAAAATAAAGTAGAAAGAAAACATAAAAATAGGAGGCAAAGTAATGCCAAAAATAAAAAAGAAAATACTACTAGTATTTGCTGTTATGTTGCTGGTTTTAGGAACAGCTGTACAAGCAGCAAGCTACCCAATAAATGCTACTTTAGAGCAATCTGTTAAACGTTCTACTTATAACAAACTTTTAAGTAGAGAAGTAGAATTGGAAAGTCAATATGACTTAAGAGACGACGTGGAAATAAGAGTAAAAAACCAAAGAAATTCAGGAAGTTGTTGGGCCTTTTCTTTTTCTAGTTTATTAGAAATAAGTGCCGAAAAACAACAGCAAAAAAGGGCAAAGGAGTATTCTCCTATGCACTTAGAATATATGACAGCTAAGATGTTTAACAGAAAGAAAGGAAGCCGGAGCAGGCCCAAGGTTATCAACGGCTTACGCCGTAAGTGGAAATGGACCAGTCGAGGAGAGTAAATTATCATTTGAAAGTGTATACAGTGAACAAAATAATGTAGGAATTTTCAAAGAAGTAACAACAGAACAGTTACAACAACCAATTGCTGCAAGAATTAGAGAAACAAGAGAATTTCCTAGCATTTATAAAAAGAAAAATGAAGAAGGAACTGAACTAGAGTATTATAAAGATAATACTTATACAAAAAAATATACACGGAGACGAAGTAAAGGCAATAAGGGATTTAATAAAACAACATATTAGTACATATGGAGCTGTTTCAGCTAACATTCGTATGGATGGAAATTATTTATCTGGAACAGGTGAATATAATTACAATAAATATGAAAATAAAGAAGATGCTAATCATGTTGTTACTATCATTGGTTGGGAGGACGATTATAGTAATGAAGATAATTATAAAGAAGGTGTAGAACCAACCAAGCCAGGTGCTTACATTGCATTAAATTCTTATGGAGAAGACTGGGGAGATGCAGGCTATATGTATATTTCTTATGAAGATGCTTGTGTAGAAGAAGCAATGGTAGGAATCAAGCAAATTACAGAATTTGAAGAGGACAAAAAAGATTATGACAAAATTTATCAACATGACGAACTAGGAATGAATATGGGAATCCCATTAGGAGGAACATCTCTATATGCAGCCAATAAATATGCAAGAGAAAGTAACAAAGAAGAGTATCTACAAGAAGTAGGCTTATATATTAGTGCTACATCAGGAGTGAAAGTATATGTAAACCCTAATAGTGACGATATCGAAAAAGCAGAATTAATGGCAACTAGTAGTGAAGCCTTAGAAACAGGATATCATACCATAAAATTACCAACTCCAGTTAAATTAACAGGAGAAAAATTTGTGATAAAAGTAGAATACATCAATCAAGAAGGTACTTACATTCCAATTGAATGTAATTATAAAACTTCTGGTATCAATGCAAGCAATTTTTATAATACAGCTACAGCAAATGACGACGAATGTTTTATTTCCAAAGATGGAATCAATTGGAGTGATTTAAATAAAACAACATTAACACAAGGGGAAGAAAAGCATAGTTTAAAAGACTCAAGCACTTGTATTAAAGCCTTTACAACCTATAATAAAGAGGGGAACGGCGAAAATAATGGAGCTGACAAACCAACAACACAAGAAGTAGAAAGAATAGAACTAAATGAAACAGATTTAGAGGTAGAAGTAGGAGATAAATTCAATTTAGAAGTAACCTTCTATCCAGCAAATGCCACAAACAAAAACGTAACATGGAAAACATCCAATAAAGAAGTAGCAGTTGTCGATAAAAACGGAATTATTACAGCTATAGCTGAAGGAACAGTAGTTATTACAGCAATCACAGAAGATGGTGATAAAACAGCAAGCTGTACCATAACGGTAGAACAAAAAGACGAAGACGACCCTGACAATATATATTTTGATAACAACGATGATGACAGCGACGACTACGATTATGATGATGATTTTTTCTATGACGACGAAGATGCTGACGAAGAATTCGAAGACGACACCATCTATAAAGGAGATGGAAAAGAGGGAAGTGCTTCTATTCCAAAAACAGGGAATAATACCATTTTTATCATAATAACAGCACTTGCAACTGTAACAGTAGTAGCAACCGTAGCTTATCAAAAATATAAACGCTTAAAAGGAATTAAATAAAATAACCAAAAGAAAAAAGGAGGAATAAAACATGGAAGAAGAAGTAAAAGAAGTAAGAAAAAACAGATTATCACCAGAAGCAACTATCTTATTAACCATAGGAACTTGTGCATTAAGTGTTATTGTTTACAGAATAATATACTTTATCATAACAGGGGCATAAAACGTCCCTAAAGGAAGTAATTCAAAAAAGACTACGTTTTTTCAAATTTCGTAGTCTTTTTTTCATAAAACCCTTGACAAAACTAAAAAAATGATGTAAAGTATATTAGCATTACAAAATAAAAGAGGTAATAACGATGGAAAAAAACGTAGAAATCAGTATATTAAACGAAATATATGGCAAGTTATTAACCAAAAAACAATTTGAAATCATAGACAATTACTATAATCAAGACTTATCCCTAACGGAAATTGCCGAAAATAATGAAATAACAAGGCAAGCGGTAAGAGACATTTTAAAAAAAGGGGAAAAAAAGCTTTATGAATATGAAAAACAATTAAACTTTATGAAAAAAGCACAAAAACAA
The DNA here is from genome assembly GCA_947643945.1 of uncultured Clostridium sp. Taxonomy (GTDB): domain Bacteria; phylum Bacillota; class Clostridia; order TANB77; family CAG-508; genus CAG-269. The sequence continues at coordinate 2,683 of CANRXN010000015.1, read as the reverse complement.
GAAAAAAAGGTAGAAGAAATTTTGGCACAAATTGACCAAATTGAAGAACAAACCTTAGACGCTAAAGCAGGAAAACAACTACAAAACATCAAAAAAGAATTAAAGAATTTATAAGACAAAGGAGTGGAGCCGATGGCTTTTGAAGGACTATCTTCTAGGTTACAAGAAATAACCAGAAAAATTAGAGGAAAAGCAAGAATAACAGAAAGTGACCTAAAAGAAATGATGCGAGAAGTAAAACTTGCACTCTTAGAAGCCGACGTAAACTACAAAATAGTAAAAGACTTTATCCGGAACGATCCGGGGAAAAAGCCTTAGGACAAGACGTATTAAAATCTTTAACACCAGGGCAACAAGTAATCAAAATTGTAAAAGACGAACTAGTAGAACTCTTACGGAGGAACTGAAAGCAAAATAAACTTCACGCCTAATCCACCAACTGTTATTATGATGGTAGGACTACAAGGATCTGGTAAAACCACCACTTCAGGAAAACTAGCAAATTTACTTAGAAAACAAGGAAAAAATCCGTTATTAGTAGCTTGTGATGTTTATCGACCAGCAGCTATCAAGCAACTACAAGTAGTAGGAAAAGAGTTAAATATACCGGTATTTGCCAATGAAACATCAAAAGATGTGGTACACATTGCAAAGCAAGCTGTATCAACAGCTATTTCAAAATTAAATGATGTTATCATACTAGATACCGCAGGACGTTTGCACATTGACGAAGAACTAATGGAAGAATTAAAAAATTTAAAGGCAAGTATCAAACCACATGAGATTCTATTAGTCGTAGACAGTATGACAGGGCAAGACGCCGTTAATGTAGCAGAAAAGTTTAATGAGGCATTAGGAATTGATGGCGTTGTTTTAACCAAATTAGATGGAGACACACGAGGGGGAGCAGCTTTATCCGTAAAAAAAGTAACCAATAGACCAATTAAATTTGCAGCAACAGGAGAAAAGCTAAGCGACATCGAGGTATTCCACCCAGAAAGAATGGCAGGAAGAATCCTAGGAATGGGAGACATTCTATCTGTTATTGAAAAAGCAGAAGAAGCCTTTGACTTAGAAGAAGCAGAAAAATTAGAAAAGCAATTCAAGAAAAAAGAACTAGACTTAGACGACTACTTAGCCCAACTAAGGCAAGTAAAAAAAATGGGTTCATTTTCCTCTCTTTTAAAAATGATACCAGGAATGAACCAAATAAAAGACTTAAAAGTAGATGACAAAGAATTTGAAAAAATAGAAGCTATCATTTGTTCTATGACCAAAAAAGAAAAACGAGATACTAGGCTTTTAAATGCAAGCAGAAGACAGCGTATCGCAAGAGGAAGTGGAACAACCGTACAAGACATCAATAAATTTATTAAGTCATTTGAGATGACCCAGAAAATGATGAAACAAATGAAAAACAACAAAGGTGGCATGAAAAAAATGCTAAATGGCATTGACGAAAATGCCCTAAAGAATTTTAAATTTTAATTAATTTGTTATTAAGATTAGCTGTTAGCGAGGAACGAGCTATACAGATATCTTATGCAAAATCATGAAATGATTTTGTATACATTAGGACAGCTGTTAGCGAGGAACGAGCTATGCAGATACCTTATGCAAAATCATGAAATGATTTTGTATACATTGGAAAAGCTGTTAGCGAGGAACGAGCTATGCAGATAACAGAAAATAAAGGATTTTAGAGGAGTGTCCCCTAAATCCCTAAAACAGGGATTTTAAGGAACGTCCCCTAAATCCCTATCAAAAATTTGGAGGTGAAAAAAATGGTAAAAATTAGATTACAAAGACAAGGAAAGAAAAGAGCTCCATTTTATCACATTGTAGTGGCAGATTCAAGATGCCCAAGAGATGGTAAAATAATTGAGCAATTAGGAACTTATGACCCAATGACAGAACCTGCAACCATTTCTTTAGACAAAGAAAAAGTTGAAAAATGGATTAAAAATGGTGCAAAACCAACAGACACTGTAAAAGCTTTAATTGAAAAAGCATAATGACTAAATCTTGTCATTTGAAGTGGAGGAGCAAAACATGAAAGATATCTTAGAAACGATTATTCTAAACTTAGTAGACAATAAAGAAGCTGTTGAAATTAAAGAGCTTGAGCGGAGAGAAATCAATTGTTTTTGAAGTTAAAGTAGCAGATAGCGACATGGGAAGAATTATAGGAAAGCAAGGAAGACTTGCCAAATCAATTAGAACGGTAATGAAAGCTGTTGCTATGAAAGAACAAAAAAGAGTTTCCGTTGAATTTATTGGATAATGGAGAATAGAAATAATGACAAAATATCTTGAAATTGGTCAAATTGTAAATACATTTGGTATTAAAGGAATGGTGAAAGTAAAACCTTTTACCGATAATATCAATCGATTTGACAGATTAAATAGCGTATATATCAAAAACAAAAAAGAACAAAAAGAATACGAAATTGAAGAGGTAAAATATCATAAAAATATGGTTTTAATGAAACTTAAGCGGTATTGATACCATCGAGGAAGCAGAAAAGTTAAGGCAAAGTTATCTTTTAGTAGATAGAGGGAAAGAAGAACCCTTAGAAGAAGGAGTCTACTATATTGTAGATTTACTTCGGCTTAGCAGTTTATACCGACGAAGGAAATTTGCTACGGTAATGTAGACGATATCTTCAATACAGGAGGAAAC
>CANRXN010000014.1 GCA_947643945.1 uncultured Clostridium sp. | reverse complement strand
CAAGGAGGCATAAAAACAATGGAAAAAATACTAGAAGTGAAAAACGTAAGCAAAAAATACCAAAACAAAGAAGGAGAAATCCTAGCCTTACAAAACATCAATTTAAGAGTCAATCGTGGAGAATTCGTAAGCATCATTGGACCAAGTGGATGTGGAAAATCAACCTTATTATCCATAATAGCAGGATTAGAAGAAAAAACAGAAGGAAAAATCTACATAGAAGGAGAAGAAACAACTGGAATATCACCTAAAATAGGTTATATGTTACAAAGAGACTGCTTATTAGAATGGAGAACCATTTTAAGTAACACCATGTTTGGATTAGAAGTTAAGAAAAAGAAAAACAAAGAATCCAAAGCCTATGTAGAACAATTACTAAAAAAATATGATTTATATGAGTTTAAAGACAAATACCCAAGTGAATTATCAGGAGGCATGAGGCAAAGAGTAGCCTTAATTCGAACCTTAGCTGTAAAGCCAAAAATCCTATTATTGGATGAAGCTTTTTCTGCCTTAGACTATCAAACAAGAATCATGGTAACAAACGACATCTATAACATACTAAAAAAAGAAGGAATTACAGCCCTAATGGTTACCCATGACATATCGGAAGCCATTAGTATGTCAAATCAAGTAATAGTCTTAAATGCAAGACCGGGAACTGTAAAAGATATTCACAAAATTGACTTTGATATGGAAAATAGAAATCCAATTAATTGTAGAGAAAAGCCTAAGTTTAGCCAATATTTTAATACCTTATGGAAGGAGCTGAAGGTCAATTGAATAAATTAGTAATTTCTAAGGAAAGAAAACAATTTTTAAGAAAGCAAAAACAAAAAAAATATTTAATATTCTTAACACAAATACTAATATTAGTAGGATTTTTAGCTATATGGGAGGTTTTAGCCAATCAAAAAGTAATCGATAGCTTTATTACTAGCCAGCCAAGCAGAATTTGGGAAACACTTACTAATTTAGGTTCTAATGGTTTGTTAAAACACATAGGTGTCACGGTTTATGAAACCGTAATTGGTTTTTTATTAGGAACATTTTTAGGGATTATGATTGCCATTATCCTATGGTGGTCTAATTTCTTATCAAAAGTGGCAGACCCTTATTTAGTGGTATTAAATAGTTTACCAAAAGTAGCTTTGCGGACCTGTTATTATTATTTGGGTAGGAGCTGGAACGCCTGCTATTATTGTAATGGCAGTCGCAATTTCACTGATTGTAACGATTTTAGAAAATCTAAATGGTTTTTTAAAAACAGACAAAGAAGTTATTAAAATGGCAAAAACCTTTCGAGCAACAAAACTTCAAACCTTAACCAAAATTGTAATACCAGCCAATTTATCGACTTTTATTAGTTCTTTAAAAGTTAACATTGGACTATCACTAGTAGGTGTGATATCAGGAGAATTCTTAGTATCCAAAGCAGGTCTTGGCTATTTAATTGTTTATGGAGGGCAAGTATTTAAACTAGATTTAGTTATGGCAAGTGTCATAATTTTGGGCGTTGTGGCAGGAATTATGTATGGAGCCGTATTGCTATTAGAAAAATTCATTACGAAATCTAAAAAGTTTAAATAGCACTAGAAAGACAATTTTTAAATTTTAAGAGTTGTCTTTTTTCACATGCTTCTTATTATCAACATAAAATATACAAAACAAAGAAAGGGAGGATATCATGAAAAAAAGACTAATCGTAATAATTGCTGTTCTTGTAATAGCAACAGCAATTGGTATTTTGGCAGCCATAAAACAAACGAAGCCAAAAGAAAATTTACAAACGATAAAAGTAAACGAAGTAACTCGTTCTGTTTTCTATGCACCACAATATGTAGCCATCAATAATGGTTATTTCAAAGAAAATGGAATGGATATCGAACTAACAACAGGGCAAGGAGCAGATGCTGTTATGACAGCCGTACTTGCTAATCAATGTGACATCCGGGTTTGCAGGACCAGAAGCATCTATCTACGTTTATAACGAAGGAAAAGAAGACTATGCACAAGTATTTGCCCAAATGACCAAAAAAGATGGTTCATTTCTTGTTGCAAGAGAGAAAACCGAAAACTTTAGCTTTCAAGACTTAAAAGGAAAACTAGTAATACCGGGAAGAAAAGGTGGTGTACCTTACATGACATTAGAATATGTATTAAAACAAAATGGACTTACGCCAGGAAAAGATGTAACACTAGATGACAGCATCAAATTTGACCTAATGGCAGGAGCTTTTGCCAGTGGCAATAGCGACTATGTAACCTTATTTGAACCAACAGCTTCTATGACCGAAGACCAACAAAAAGGCTACATTGTAGCATCTGTAGGAGAGGCGGCAGGAGAAATTCCATACACAGCTTATTTTGCTAAAAAAAGTTATATAGAAGAAAACGAGCAAACCATTCAAAAATTTACCAATGCCATTTATAAAGGACAAAAATGGGTAAAAGAACATACTGCAAGAGAAATTGCCCAAAGTATCCAAAGCTTTTTTCCAGACACACAAATAGAAATGTTAGAAGCATCCATTCAAAGTTATAAAGATATTGATGCTTGGAATGATACGCCAGTTTTAAAAGAAGAAGCTTTTAATCGATTACAAGAGGTTATGACAATGGCAGGAGAATTAAAACAAACAGCACCTTATGAAAAGATTGTAAACAACAAGTATGCCAAAGAAGCAATAGAATAGACGGAATAGACGTCCCCAATCCCCACTGGTTCCGGGTTTAAATGGGGACATTGCTAATTGACAATTTTAGCAATGTCCCCATTTAAACCCGGAACCAGTGGGGACGTTGGGGATGTTAAAAATAAAATTTTACATATAAATTCCAAAAAAGTATTGACAAATGGAACCCATGATGTTATATTTACTTTTGAAAAGGAAGTGGTATGAATGGAAATCGATTACAAAGTAATAGGGCAGAGAATTAAAGATGCAAGAAGGGGGAGATGTTGGTCACAAGAAAGATTAGCAGAAGAATTAGATGTAACAACCGTGTATATTAGTAGAGTAGAAAGGGGTTCAACACAAATTAATTTAAAAAGATTAGTGCAAATTGGAAATGTATTAAACGCAAGTATTGAATACTTAATAGGAGGAGCCTTACCAAAAAATCATAATTATTTAAATAGAGAGCTATATGAAGTACTACTAAATTGTACACCAGATAAACAACGTTTGATTTATAATATTGCACAAATTGTATCCAACGCAAAATTTGTATAAACAAAGGTGTTATACAAAAATACCCTTTACAAAATGTCGAAAATAGTATAAACTTAGGTTACGGTTCAAACAAAAGAATTGTAACCTAAAAAATATACTAAAGGTGATTATAAATGTATTTAAAAAGACTAGAATTACAAGGCTTCAAATCATTTGCCGATAAAACCGTACTAGAATTTAGACCAGGAATTACGGGAGTAATTGGACCAAATGGTTCTGGAAAAAGTAATATATCAGATAGTATCAGGTGGGTACTACGGAGAGCAAAGTATGAAATCATTAAGAGGTGCAAAATCCCTAGACATCATATTTGCAGGAACCCAAAACAGAAAGTCTCTAGGATTTGCAGAGGCTTCTTTAGTATTTGATAACCAAGATGGAGCCCTTGCCATTGAATATACAGAAGTAACAGTTACTAGAAAAATATACAGAAGCGGAGAAACGGGATACTTTATTAACAAAGTACCATGTAGACTAAAAGATGTAATAGAACTATTTATGGACACAGGGATAGGAAAAGACGGTTACTCTATTATCGGGCAAGGAAAAATTGACGAAATTTTAAGTAACAAATCAGAAGATAGAAGACATATATTCGAAGAAGCGGCAGGAATTGTAAAATTTAGAAGTAGAAAAGAAGAAAGTGAAAAAAAATTAGAAAGAACCAAATTAAACTTACTTCGTATTAATGACATTTTAGCAGAAATCGAGGCCAATATCGAGCCATTAAAAGGACAAGCCGAAAAAGCCAAAAAATATCTAAACCTAAAAGAAGAACTAAAAAACATTGAAATAGGACTATTTTTACACAACATTGAAAAATATAAAGAAAGCTTAGAAGAAATCATAAAAGACGAAGAAATTTACAAAAATCAATGCCAAGAAGAAGAAGAAAGACTAGAAAAAATTAAGAACCTAAAAGAAGAACTAAAATTACAAGTAGAAAACATAACAAGCCAAATAGAAGAAATGTCTAATATAGGCTTTGCTAGCCAAAAAGAAATTGAAATGTTAAACTCAAACATCAATGTAGCAAATACCAGAATTCACAATAACAAAGAAAACAAGGAAAGATTTGAAAAAGAAATTGAAGAAGCTAAAACGAAAAAGCAAGAACTAGAACAAGAAATGAAAAAAAGAGAAGAAAAGAAAGATAACCTAAAACAAAACAAAGAAAAATTCGAAAAAGAATTACAAGAAAAACAAGAAGAACTAGCCAAAGTTACAAAAAAATTATCTAGTAAAGAGCTAGAAATTGAAGAACATAAAGCAAAAGTAGAAAAAAACACAGACCAAAAATATGAACTACAAGGAACACTTAATGCGCAAGACATTAACCTAGAAAACTATGAAAAAAGACAAGCCCAAATCAAAACAGAAATGGCAAATTACATTTCCGAGCTAGACGCCACCAGACTAGAAAAAGATGAAATTGCCAAAGATTTTTATGAAATTGATAGCAAACGAAATAAAATCGTAAAATCCATTGAAGAAGTAAGTAAGATAAAAGAAGAAGCAGACAAAAAAATAAATGACTATCAAACTAAGATCCATAATTACCAAAACGAAATGCGCATCAAAGAATCAAAGTTGAAATTTTTAATTGAGACCGAAAAAGAAAAAGAAGGATACATTAAAAGTGTAAAATCACTGTTAAAAGACTGCGAAAACATCAAAGATTTAGGAAAAGGAATGCATGGCGTTTTAGCCAGTGTAATAGAAGTACCAGAAGAATACCAAACAGCAATCGAAATGTGCTTAGGAGCAAGCTTACAAAACATTGTAACAGAAACTGAGGCAGATGCTAAAAAATTAGTAGAACACTTAAGAAAAAATAACTTAGGACGAGCATCGTTTCTTCCTATTACCTCTGTTAAAGGAAAGAAAATAGACAAAATAAAAGGAGACAATAAAGGTGTAATAGGTATTGCAGCAGACCTGATAAAATTCAATAAAAAATATGAGCAAATTGTAATTAGTTTGCTAGGAAAAACCGTAATTGTCGATAACATGGATACGGCAATTAAGTTAGCTAAACAAAATGGATATTCTTTTCGTATTATTACCCTTGAAGGGGATGTTATCAATGCCTCTGGAAGTATTACAGGTGGTTCTGTTAGCAAAAAAACAGTAAACATCCTAGGTCGTGGAAAAGAAATTGAAAAGCTAGAAAAAGAAAAACAAGACTATGAAGACCAAATACAAGAAACCTTAGAAAATGCAATTAGCTTAGAAAAAGAACTTCAAGAAATTGATATTACTTATGCAACCAAAAAGCAAAAAGTCGTAGCCATTGACGAAAATGTAGCAAAAGCTGAAGAAAGGAAAGACAAATTAAAAGAAGAGCAAGAAACATTAGAAAAACAAAAAGAAGAAGCGATTCATACCAAGGAAGTGATCGCTGAGCAAATTGAGGAATTAACAGAAGAAACCGAAAAACTAACCACAATTATTACAGAATTTGCTGAAATCAACAAAGACAATCAAAAATATGTAGACGACTTAAATTATGACATTACCAACCTAAAAATTTCAGTATCTTCTTTTGACGAAAGCGAAAGCTCCATTGAAGAAATACAAGAAAGAATTAGGCAAGAAATCGAAAATGCAAGTAAAAGTATGGAAAATAAGAAAAATCAAATTGAAAAAATTGACCATGACAATTTTGAATTAGAGAGGTCTATTGAAGAAACAAAAGACCAAATAGAAAAAATCAAACAAGAAGTACAAAACAGCGGAGAAAAAATCGAAGAATTAAAGAAAGAAAGGGCAGACAAAAACGAAATATTATCAAAACAAGAAGAAGAGATTACCAATAAATTTAAAACAATAGAAGACCTAAAAGCACAAATCATAAAAATTGATGTAAAGAAAACCAAGCTAGAAGAAGACATCAATGGTATCATTAACAAGATGTGGGAAGAATACGAGCTAACGCCAAACAATGTAGGCGAATACAAAAAGCCAGAAAATGTAGCCACCACACAAAAACAAGTAAACAGCCTAAGAGCACAAATTAGAGATTTAGGAAGTGTTAATGTAGATGCCATTGAAGAATACAAAACCATGAAAGAAAGATATGACTTTATGAGTGAGCAAAGGCTAGATTTAGAAGACACCATGAGTAAACTAAGAAAAATTATAGCAGAAATGACTGAAACTATGAAAGAGCAATTCAAAAAACAATTTGCCATCATTAACAAAAACTTTGAAGAAGTATTTAAAGAATTATTTGGTGGTGGAAATGCTTCTTTAAAACTAGAAGACGAAGAAAATATCTTAGACTGTGGCATAGACATCAATGTACAACCACCAGGAAAAAAACTACAAAACATGATGCTACTATCAGGAGGAGAAAAAGCCTTTACTGCAATAGCTCTACTATTTGCTATTTTAAAAATAAATCCAGCACCATTTTGCGTGTTAGACGAAATTGAAGCAGCCTTAGACGATGTTAATGTATACCGATTTGCGGAATACCTAAAAAAATTCTCTAAAAGTACACAATTCTTAGTAATTACCCACAGAAAAGGTACCATGGAGGCAGCAGATACGGTATATGGCGTAACAATGGAGGAAAATGGTATTTCTAAATTACTTTCTATGAAGTTAGGAGCGATGTAATATATAAAAGCAGAAGACCTACAACTTGAGCGTTGTAGGTCTAACTGTTAAGGTTTTGGACAGAGTTCCATTGCTGATAAAACATCAGCATCACTTTTGAAATAAAATACAAAAGTGTTACCATGTGAATCCTCGGAGCAAGAAGGCAGAGAACGTAATATTTTCAGACATTCTTTCAAATATTTGTGTGCAAACTCTTCCTCCACTTCATGAGAAACGTAATAATGAGGAAAAGTAATTTCTAAAAACTTTCCCCGTAGCATTATCATAGGCATATACACAACTCCTCCTTTTTTTATTTACCAGATAAACTCTGGTAATAGATGTAACAGGACTTGCACCTGTTTATGTAACAAAAAATATTACATACTAGAAGCTAAAAACTAGACATCTAAAAAGACATACCTATATATTAACATAAAAAAATAAGAAATGTCAAAAAATGGCTGTTAGAGATATCTAAAACATCCCATAACAGCACTAAACACTTTTTAAACAGATTTCTCTTTTCCTTCAATACCATCAAAGAATTTTTCGATAGGAACCTCTAAAACCTGACTAATTTTCCACAAACTAAAAACACTAAGACCTTGATTTACCTTCTTACTTTCTAAATTACCAATAAGAGCAACAGAAACATTAGCTAGTTCAGCAAGCGTTTCTTGTGTCATTTTCCCTTTTTCCAAATCATATAGTTTTCTATAATATTTAATATTTTTCCCAATTACTTGGAAAAGTTTGGCTGGTTGTATATCCTTCATAAAAAATTCCCCCTTCATAGCATATATTAGTATCATATTAACTCATAAATTATTTTCTAATTTTTAAAAGTAAAAAACAATAGAGTTAAAATGATAAAATATCATTGTTAATAGTATGAACATCATAAAGCGAGATAATCAATAAGATAGAAGAAAATAAAGAATATATGTCAAGAATTCGACAAATATTCTTTATTCTAAAAAGAAGTAAAACGAACAAGACCGATGAAAATCAGTAAAATTCCAGAAATTAAAGACCAAATATTATTAGGAAAATTAGCTAAATGCTGTAGCCTTTTACCAAGTGCATTTCCAACACTCAAAAAAACAAACTGGAAAATAGAAATAAACAAAGGAAACCAAAAAGAATTCATTCCAAGAGCACTACCGCAAGAGCCAATACAAAAACAATCCAAAGAAAGCGCAAACCCTAAAAACAAAGCTTCTTTACCATCAATAGAATTAGAATCATCCAAGTCAAAACTTAAATTATCTTTATTGGTAGCCTGAAACACCACAAAAAGTCCCATACCAATTAAAATCAAATTTCCAAATAGTTTAGTAATAAAATCAGGAAGGACATTTTTGATAATATCACCAAAAAAAATTGACAAAGAGGAAACGACAAGGGAAATAATAAATAATATAATTTTAGCTAAAAACGAAATTTTAGTATTTCTTATTCCATATGTAATGCCAATTCCAAGAGCATCAATACTGCTCGAAAGTGCTAAAACAAGCGAGCTAACTAACATAATTAAAAACACCTCCTTAAAGTATAATATGTCGAAAAAGAGAATTTGTTCATGCTTTTTGTAAGTGTTTAAATTTTATTTTTATTGAGTACCATCAATAAATTTGTCATAAAAAAAGTACAAGCCACATAGAATTAGAAAAAAAGGGATTAGGGGATTAGGGGGACGTTCCTTAAAATCCCTAAAACAGGGATTTTAAGGAACGTCCCCCTAATCCCCTTCTTCCAAAAATACAAAAGGAGAGAAAAGATATGTGGGAAACACTTAGAAAAGAAGAGGTTTTAAAAGAACTTAAGACAGATTCTAGACATGGGCTAAGCGAAGAAGTAGTAAGGAGAAGACAGCAAGAGTATGGGGAAAACAAACTAGAAGACAAGCCAAAAGAAAGTCTATTGGTAAGATTCATCAAGCAATTCAATGACTTTATGATTATTATTTTAATACTAGCATCTATTATTTCAGCAGTGGTATCAAAAAGCCAAGGAGAAAATGATTATATCGATTCGATTATTATCATAGCTATTGTAGTACTAAATGCTATTATGGGGGTAGTACAGGAAGCAAAGGCAGAAAAATCGATTGAAGCGCTACAAGAAATGACACCACCAAAAGCAAAAGTTACAAGAAATGGTATAACAAATGAAATAAGGGCAGAAGAGTTAGTGCCAGGGGATATTATCACTTTAGAAGCAGGAACCTATGTGCCAGCAGATAGTAGAATAATAGAAAGTTTTAATTTAAAAATAGAAGAAGCAAGCTTAACGGGGGAAACAGAGCCTGTTTTAAAAAACGCCGACAAAATTTGCAAACCAAACACTGTACTTCGGCGATATGAACAATATGGCATTTATGGCAAGCATTGTTGTAAATGGTCATGGGAAAGCCATTGTAACCGAAACAGGAATGAATACTAAAGTAGGAAAAATAGCTAACATGATAATTGAGGACGAAGCACCCCAAACACCTATCCAAAAAAAATTAGGGCAAGTTGGGAAAGTATTGGGAATCGTATGTTTAGTAATTTGTTTTATTATTTTTGTCATTGGACTAATCAAAAATATTAATCCAATTGAAATGTTTATGACTTCTGTAGGATTAGCAGTAGCAGCTATTCCAGAGGGACTACCGGCAATTGTAACAATCATGTTATCTATTGGCGTTACCAAAATGGCAAAACAAAATAGTATCATTCGAAAACTACCAGCAGTAGAAACCTTGGGAAGTTCATCTGTTATTTGTAGTGATAAAACAGGAACCTTAACGCAAAATAAAATGAAAGTAGTAGAAATTAATAGTAAAGATATAAATCTAGTAACTGAGCTTGCTTGTATGTGTACAGACTGTGATCTTACCTACAAAGAAGGAAAAGTAGAAGTCCAAGGAGAACCAACAGAAGTTGCCATTGTAAAGCAAGCTTTAGAAAATAACAAAAATAAAAGTGAATTGTATCACACCATGCCAAGAGTTAGTGAAATTCCATTTGACTCTAGCAGAAAAATGATGACAACCATTCACAAAATAGGGAATAAATATAGAGTTATCACCAAAGGGGCACCAGATGTTTTGTTAGAAAAATGCCAAAAACAAATAGGAATAGGACTAGGGCAAACGTCAATCTTAGAGAAATATAGCATACAAAAAGAAAACGAAAAAATGGCTAAAAAAGCATTAAGAGTCATTGCGGTAGCCTATAAAGATTTAGATTTTCTACCACAAAAAATAGATACATTTAATCTTGAAAACAACCTGACTTTTGTGCGGACTAATTGGCATGATTGATCCGCCAAGAGAGGGCGTAAAAGAGGCAGTAAAAACTTGTAAAAAAGCGGGTATTAAAACGGTAATGATAACAGGAGACCACATTGCTACGGCTAAAGCAATCGCTAAAGAACTAAGCATTTTAAAGGAAAATGATAAAGCAATTACTGGACAAGAACTAGATGCTATCCCACAAAAACAATTGGAAAAAACAATTAGCGAATATTCCGTATTTGCAAGAGTAACGCCAGAGCATAAAGTAAGAATTGTGAAAGCTTGGCAAAAAACAGGAGCAGTTGTAGCCATGACAGGAGATG
>CANRXN010000013.1 GCA_947643945.1 uncultured Clostridium sp. | reverse complement strand
GATATCTAGTTTTAGTAAGTTTTGGTCAATAGAATGGTAGTCAAAATGTGTGGTTACAATATCGCTATTTGGGTCGTCTGCTGGATGTTGTACAGGACAAAATTCATAAATTTCTCGCCCCTTTGGCACTACTATAATTCCACCTGGGTGTTGTCCTGTGGTTCTCTTAATTCCTGTACAACCAGCTGCTAACCTTTGGGTTTCTGCTCGGTTGATTGGTATGTTTCTTTCTTCAAAATATTTCTTCACATACCCAAAAGCAGTTTTATCAGCTATGGTTCCTATGGTTCCTGCTTTAAAAGTAGTTCCTTTTCCAAAGATTACTTCTGTGTAACGATGGGCTTTTGCTTGGTATTCTCCTGAAAAATTCAAGTCGATATCAGGCTCTTTGTCTCCGATTGAAGCCTAAGAAGGTTTCAAAAGGAATATCCATTCCATCTTTATCTAACTTATGCCCACATTTTGGGCATTCTTTATCTGGTAAGTCAAAACCATTTTTATAGCCATAGTCTGTAAAATCTGAATATTTACAATTTGGACAACGGTAATGGGCAGGTAATGAATTTACTTCTGTAATTCCTGTCATGTTAGCTGCAAACGAAGACCCAACTGATCCTCTTGACCCTACAATATAGCCATCTTCATTCGATTTCCATACCAATTTTTGAGCAATAATGTACATTACTGAAAAGCCATTTCGAATAATAGAGTCTAACTCTTTATCTAGTCTTTCTTGTACAATTTCTGGCAAAGGATCGCCATATAGCTCGTGGGCTTTTTGATAAGCAATGTCTTTAATGGTTTGCTCGCAACCGAGGGATGTGTGGCGGACATTTTTCTGGTGAAATAGGACTAATTCGGTCACATTTATCAGCAATTAAGTTGGTGTTGGTTACTACTACTTCATAGGCCTTTTCTTTTCCTAGGTAACTAAATTCTTCTAGCATTTCTTCGGTGGTTCTTAGGTATAATGGTGCTTGGTTGTCTGCATCGTCATACCCTTGCCCTGCTTCTAAAATACGCCTGTATACTTCGTCACCCGGATCCATAAAATGCACATCACAGGTGGCAACCACTGGTTTATTAAATTTTTCTCCCAATTCTACAATTTTTCGATTGATATCTCTTAAGACTTCTTCGTCTTTAACGATTTCTTTTCTTACTAAAAATTGATTGTTTCCAATTGGTTGAATTTCTAAGTAATCATAGTCATTTACAATAGCTTCAATTTCGTCGTCTGTTTTTCCGTAATTCGATTGCTTGGTATAATTCTCCTGCTTCACAGGCACTTCCGTAACATTAGTCCTTCACTATATTTTTTATACAAACTTTTTAAAATTCTTGGCTTTCTATAAAAATAGTGTAAATGGGAAAGTGATACTAGTTTGTATAGATTTCGTAGTCCAATGTAATTTTTGGCCAAAATGATAGCATGATAGGTTTTTAGTTTTTTGTATTCCTCTTTTTTGGCTTCTTCGGTGCAACTTACCTCGTCAATATCGTCTAGTGTTTTGGCTCCACGTTTTTTTAGCATGTCCACCATCACATTAAATACTTTTACAGTTGTGTCGACATCGTCTAAGGCACGGTGGGCTACTTCTACTTTGATTCCTAAATTTTCTGCTATTTTTCCTAGTTTGTATTTTTTGTAGTCAGGGAATAAATCCTTTGCTAGGCTTAATGTGTCTAAATAGGTATAGTCAAATTCGTAGCCCAAACTTTTGGCATTTTGCTTTAAAAATCCCATATCAAATGGTGCATTGTGGGCTACCAAAACAGAGCCTTCGATAAAGGCTAATATTTTAGGAAAAACTTTTTCTATGGTTTCGGCGTCTTTTACCATGTCGTCTGTAATGTTGGTAACTTCTGTTACTCTTTGTGGAATGTGTTTTTCGGGATTGACAAAACAACTAAATTGATCGATTATTTCTCCATTTTTGATTTTCATGATGCCGAACTTCTGTGATTTTTTCAGTAGTTGCTGAAAATCCTGTTGTTTCTAAGTCTAGTACACAGTAGGTAGTATCGATGTCTTGCCCTTTACTATTGGTTACTACTGAATTTTTATCTGGTGCTAAGTACGCTTCTACTCCATATAATATTTTCATATCAGGGTTATCGTACCCTAACATTTTATGGGCTTCTGGAAAGGCTTGTACGACCCCATGGTCAGTAATAGCAATGGATTTCATCCCCCATTTCATGGCTCTTTTGATTAAGTCTTTGGCTGATGTCATGGCATCCATTTGGCTCATTTGGGTGTGCATGTGTAGTTCTACTCTTTTTACTTCGGCGTTATCTTGTCTAATTTCTTTTTTTAATCCACTTTCCGTTTCTACTACTGTGTTTGCCATAACGGTTAATTCATTGGAAAAGGTATCCATTTGTGCGGTTCCTGCTACCATTAACCCTTTGGCATTTTGAATTCTTTTCATGGTTCTTTTGGCTTTTTCTTTGTCTAAAAAGGCTTTACAGGTAATCGTGCTAGTTCCATCATATAAATCAAAGCTAAATAAGGTTTTACCTGATTTTAGGGTTCTATCTTCCGTAAAGATTACTTCTCCTTGTAATGCAATTCTTCCGTCGTCTACTCCTAAGTCTTCTACTTTTACTAGTGGGTCGGTAATGTTTTGGTTAGAGCCTAAAATAAGTGGCGTATCTTCGATTTCGTCTTCGGTTGGCAATTCTGGTAAATGGCTGTCATTGATTTCGATAATGGTATTTACCATGACGGTTACGTCTCCTGCATAGTTGTCTAAACTAGCTTTTCCTGTTGCTTTGATGGCTTTTGTAGCAGTTATTTTTTCTTCAATTTGCTTTCCTTCGTTGTAATCTTTTCCAAAGGATTTACAGGTAATCGTTCCGGTTCCATCGTATAGGTCAAAGATTATCATTCCTTTTCCGGATTTGGTTTCTCTTACATTAATGGTTACTAACCTTCCTTCTAAGGTAACTTTTCCATCATTTGCTGTTATGTCTTTTATTTTAATGTGGTTTTCTTTGCCTCTTCCTGGCTTTCCTAAAATGTATTCTCCCTCTTCTGGTTCTAACATTTCCATTTCTTCTGGAAGGTAGCCTTCTTCGCTTGTTGGTGGCATGTAGTCTGGGTCATTATATTCTGGTATATTTTCTATGCTATCTTCTTGGCTTTTATTATGTTGTTTGTTTTCTTCTTCGATTTTGGCTATCATTTGCTCTTCTTGTTTTTGAATGTTTTTTTGTATTTCTTCTATTTCTCTTGCTGATATTTTTTCGGTTATTTCAATGATATATTCTTTTCCAAATAGGTTCTTTATCGTTTTTTGCAGTTCTTTGTCTGTTTTTTTTGCTTTTAGAAAGCTAGCTCCTTTGATGTGCATTTCGATTAATAGGTGGTTTTCTTTTACTTGTATGTCACTTTTTAGTAGTAACATTGGTTTTGCTAATGGATATTTGTGTGACATGTAGGCTATGATGTTTTTCCATTCTTCTTGTATTTCTTTTTTTTCTACTTTTTCGTGATATTGTGTTTGTAAATCTATGTGCTGGAATTTAAATCGTTCTTTTAGAAAGTTTTCAAAATACCAGATTTCTTTGATTTCTATGTATTCGTCTATATATAGGATAACTTGCAAAGTATTGGTTTTTTTTATGATGTTTAGTCCTCTTACTTCTGCATATTTTATATTGCTATTGGTTTTGTAATCGCTAAATATTTCTCCTACTTTTTTTGGTTTTTGCTCCATTTTTTGTTGCTTCCTTTCGCATGTTTTGCATGGTTTAGATTGTATCATGTTTTGCTTAAAAAAAAAAGCGAACACATTTTATTTTTTTGTTACGCTTTTTTCTTTTTATTTTTATTTTTTCTTGTCAATATTTTTTTATCATTTTGTAACACATTTTTTATATCCACATATTATATATCATACAAAGGAAACAACAAAAGAAAAAAACAAACAAAACATATTTCTTTATGGAAGGGGGTCTAGACTATGCCAGAAAATAGAGGATGCGGTGGATTTGGATTTGGTGACGACTGTTGCTGGATTATTATCCTAATATTATTAATCTGTTGTTGTTGCGGTGGTAACAGAGGAGGATGTTGCTAATTTTAGCAAATCTTTAAAAAAAGCGTGCTAAGTATTTTACTTACACGCTTTTTTCCTTTTATTTAAATCTTTTTCCTCTATGTTTTCCTTTTATTCTTTTATCACGATAGCTATTATCTTCAAAATCAAAATTATTTTGTGTGGTATAGCCATTTAAGAACTCTTCTTTTATTTTTTCTTTTGGCATGGTTTCAAAATCTTGGTCAAATTTTTCTTCTATTCTTTGAAATTCTTTTGGTTTTTGCTTTACTTGTTCTTCACTTGTTTTATGTTTTTCTTCTTTTGCTCTAAAATCAGTTTGTTTTAGCATTTCTTGCCAGTTCATTACTTTTGTTTTTTCTTGCTCCCAAGGCTTTTCTTCTTCATTTTCTTCTAATTCTTCTGCCTGTTCTATTGGCTCTAATTCTTCTTGCTCGTCTTTAAATCTTTTTCCTCGAAAGGCTCTTGGTACTTCTTCTTCATCGTCTTCTTCATAGTAGTCATCATCTCTATCATAGAATAGTCTTCCAGAATATTCTTCTTCTAGTCTAGTATTTCTTTTACGAATCCACCAAATAATAGCCACTACTACAATTAAAGCTATTATAGCAACAACTGCTCCTATTATCATATTTTTTGTATTTTGTTTTTTGGCCTCTTCTTCTTTTGCAATTGCTTCTTCGTCTACTAAGCTTTTATTTACCGTTATTTGATACGTTGCTATATTTTCACCATCTTTTTGAGATACTAATAAAGTAATTGTGTTTTCACCTTCTTGCAAATTGTTATTTCCTATAATTTCAATGTTATATTCTTCGTTTGTTGGCTTTGCTTCTATCTTTAATTTGGTATCTTCTCCAATATATTTAGCTCTATATTCATATACATTTGTTTTAAATTCTGGCGTTATTTTTGTATTTTCTATTTTTAATTCTGCTATTCCATTACTAGTTTGGGTTTCTTCTTTCTTATCTTCCTCTTGCTGAGTTCCACGAATAATATTAATGGTGTAGGTTTTTGTTGTTCCATCTTCTGCTGTTACTATAACTTCTGCCTTATTTTCTCCTTTTTCTAAGGTTTTCTTTCCGGTTCCTGTCACTTTTGCTTTTGCTTCTTGTGTTGTTGCATATACTTCCACACTTTCGGTATCTTCTGGCACTGATACTTCATAAAAAGTCGTTCCATATTTAAATCCTTTAAAATCATGTGGTTTGATTCCTAAATCTCTTAAATTAGCATTACTTGACTTTTCGTTGGTTGTTTCACTTGAAGTATTTCCGGCTTTGGTTGGTATTAGTACTTGTATTATTGGTTTCGTTCACTGCTTGTGTATTTATTGTAAATAAACTAACAATTATTATCATAGCAAATGTTAGGCTAACTATCATTTTCTTTTGAATTTTCATCGTTTTTCCTCCGTTTTTCTTTCTTTTTTGGTATTATTTTATCATTAGGATTTTTTTTCGTCAACTAATTTTGCTTTTATTCTACAATTTATTTTATTTTTGTGATACAATAGGTTTAGAAAAGGAGTTTGTTATGATTGAATTATTGTCACCAGTTGGTGATTTTGAATGTTTAAAAGCTGCTGTTCAAAACGGTGCAGATAGCGTTTATTTTGGAAGTGACACCTTTAGTGCTAGAGCTTTTGCTAATAATTTTGGTAAAGAAGAACTTACAAAGGCGATTTTCTATGCTAAAATTCGTGGGGTAAAAACCAATTTAACCCTAAATACTTTAATTAAGGATGGTGAATTAGAAGAAGCCATTCGTTTAGCAAAAACAGCTTATCTGGCAGGAATTGATGCCATTATTGTTCAAGACTTAGGACTAGCTACTAAATTAATTAAACTGTTTCCAGATTTACCAATTCATGCCAGTACTCAAATGACAGTTCATAACTTAAATGGAGCTTTAGAGTTACAAAAACTTGGGTTTAAAAGAATTGTTTTAGCACGCGAACTTTCTATGAATGAGATTGATTATATCTGTAAAAATATTGATATTGAAATTGAATGTTTTGCACATGGTGCTTTGTGCATTTCTTATTCTGGTCAATGTCTATTTTCTAGTATGCTTCGGTGGTCGTTCTGGTAATCGTGGCAAATGTGCTGGTCCTTGTAGGCTTTCTTACGATTTATATGAAAACGAGAGAAAAATCAATTCTGGATATTTATTAAGTACCAGAGATTTATGTAGCTTGGATTATATCCCTTCTTTTATAGAATCTGGCGTAAAATGTTTAAAAATTGAAGGAAGAATGAAGTCTTCCCAATATGTTGCTATTGTTACTAAAATTTATAAAAAGTACATCAAATTAGCTTTATCCAATGAACCTTATGTTGTTGATAAAGAAGACCGAAAAATGCTAATGCAAGTATTTAATCGTGGTATGTCTTCTTCTGGACATTTAAGCGACACTCCTAATAAAAATTTAGTTTTTAAAGATAAGCCTAGCAATATGGGATTATTTCTTGGAAGCGTACAAAATTATAATAAAAATAAAGGATTAATTACTGTAAAATTAAAAGAACCTATCAAAATTGGGGATACCATTTCGCTAGAAAAGGAAACTGGTAGCTATACGGTTAGTGAATTAATGGAAAATAAGAAAAACATAACCAATACAAAAATTGGTCAAATTGTTACGATTGGACGAATGAAAGGAAATATTTCTTGTAATGATAAAATTTACAAAATGTCATCAAAAGAATTGTCTACCCTAGCAAAAGAAAGTTACAAACAAGAAAACAGGCAAATCCCTTTAAATTGCCAAATAACCATAAAAAAAGAGGAACCTATTTCTATTCGTATTACACCTGCTAACTCAAATTCCGCTTTATATAAGGACTTAAACCTTTATTATGAATTAGATGAAAAACCTGTAGAAGCTAAAAACAAACCATTAGAAAAAGAAACTGTTATCCATCAAATTTCAAAAACAGCTTCTACACCTTATCAATTTAAGAAGATAACCGTTTCTATGGATAGCCATATATTTATTCCAAAGCTAAGTATTTTAAATGAACTTCGCAGAAATGCTTTGGACTTAGTAGAAACCTATGCTATCGAACATTGCTCTCGTAAATTACCAGCTTCTCAAAAAGTGGCTACAAAAAACTCTTCTTATTCTATAAAGGATAGCATTATTGCTGATATGAGAAGTTATGTAAAAAAAGAGATTGCGTTAGGTAGCCTACCATCTCCTAAGATTTCGGTTTTATTAAATAACTTACAACCTGATTTCAACTATTTAGAATTAACAGATAAAATTGATAACATCTATATTCCTTTAAAATTTTTTACTAGTAGAAAATATACCGAAATTTTAAAGACCTTAAGTAGTCGATTTGAAACTTATATTTATATGCCAACTATTGTAAAAGGAAATTACAAAAACCTATTTTATGCCAATGCCGAGTCCTCTGTTAAAAATTATGACATTAAAGGGTTTGTCATTTCAAACATCTGTAATATTAGACTTTTGAATGAACTGTTTACAGACTTAGATAAATATTTTAAATTAGTCACAAACTATACCTTCAATGTCTTTAACCAAGAAACTGTCTTAGCTTTAAAAAACTTAGGAATTAGTCGTTTTACATTGTCTCCTGAATTAGACAAAGAAACGCTTCAGGACTTATGTAATTATAGCTATTTAGAAAAAGAAATGATGGTATATGGTAGAATTCCTTTGCTTACCATGAATTACTGTCTACTTGGCGAAACCGACAAATGCTACCCTGAATGTAAAGCACGTTGTCAAACGAAAAATTCTTATTATTTACGTGATAGATTAAACATGGACTTTCCTATTATGCCAGACAATATACAAACGGTAACTACTCTATTTAATAGTAAAATCACCTCAATTTGTCCTTGTGACTTTCCTATTAACTCTGCTAGAATTGACATTTTAGAAGAAGATATTTCTTCTATTAACCACATTGTAGAAACTGTCAAATCTGGCAAACGCTTAGAAGGCAAAGACTACACCAATGGAAACCTAAATCGCAATATTTAGAGACCAGTCTCTTTTGTCCCTTAGGTAAATTAAAAAGACATATCTTTAAATTATATATGATTATAAATTCTTAAAATATAGTATATTATTTTGAAACACCGCGTAAGCGACCAAACGAGTACGTTAGTACGAGTGCGATTGGAGCAACCTTCCTACTTTCGAAATTAGGTGGTTGCGACACACAAGGTGTAAAAAATAATATACTATATTTTAAGAATAGAAATCAATTTAATAGATATGTCTTTTTAATTTTCCTAAGGGATAATTGTATCCATTCTCAAATTTGTTTGCTACTTAAATCGATTAGTAAATCCATATTATCGTCTTTTGCTGCTTTATTTTTTCGAATGGCACCACATTTCTGGCAACGAAAAACAATAACATAGCCTTTTTTACTGTCTATTTCTAAACTAACTGGCTCTAAGTCCCCATGGCAGGTTTCTTCTCTGTCTCCTGGATTTTTGTCTACATGTTTAGAATGTAAGCAGTAAGGACAATGGTTTCTACAGGAATAACCTAATTTTGGAACTTCTTTTCCACAGTTTTCACAAATAAATTCTTCGTCAATTTCTACAAAATTTCTTGACTTCATTTTTTCTCCTTTATTGAAATTTAGTCAGCTAATTGTGCAATCTTTTTATCAATACTTAAAATTCCCTCCTCCTAAAAATTCTTTTAGAAGTGAATTAGTTGGTACATATTCTGCTGGAATTGTTTCAAAATATTTTAGCATATTAATTAATCTTCTTGCTTCTGCATATTCTGGCTCTTCTTGCTTGATTTCTTCTAGTAATGGTAAAACTACTCCTTTTAATACACCTAATTCATAGATTAAGGAGGTATTAAAAATGCTGTTTGCTTCTTCTTGATAAGGGAAGATATTTTTTTCTTCGCCGTTGTTTACGTTATTCCATGTAGCAATTGTATGTTTTGCATCATAGCCTCTAAATTGATAATCTCTTACGATTCTTCTAACAAGTCTTGTATCTGTGGTTGATATCCTATTATATCGATCCATATTTAATACAGTTAAAGCACTAATATATATTTTGTATTTTTGTTCTTTAGAAATTTTACTAGTTAGTTTATCATTTAAGCAATGAATTCCTTCTACTACTAGTACTTGATCTGGTTCTAGTTTTAAATTTTTTCCGGTTATATCTTTTCGTTCCTTCTAAGAAATCAAATTCTGGTATTTCTACTTCTTCGCCATTTAATAGTTTGGTCAAGTGTTCATTAAATAGGTTTAAGTCAATTGCTTCGATACATTCAAAATCATATTCCCCTTTTTCATTTCTTGGGGTATCTTTTCTTTCTACAAAATAATTGTCAACAGAGATAGTTACTGGCTTAATGTGATTAATTCTTAACTGAATTCCTAGTCTTTGTGCAAAGGTTGTTTTTCCAGAAGAAGATGGTCCTGCAATTAATATCATTTTTACCTTTCTATTTTTAGCAATTTGGTCAGCAATGTTAGCAATTTTCTTTTCATGCAAAGCCTCGTCTAACATAATAATATCTTTGATATTATCTTCTTCTACTGCTAAGTTTAATTTGTAAACCGTATTTACATCTAATATTTTATGGATATCATCATATTCGTCTAATGCCCATGCTAGTTTCTTTGTTTCCATTAACTTAGGTAATTCCTCTGGGTCACTTGAACTTGGATATCTTACTAAAAAGCCATCTTCATATTTTATAATTTCAAATATTTTAGTAACTCCTGTTCGATTCGCAATTGTTCCATAACAATAATTGTAATAATTTTCACAGTAATACATATAAATTTCTTGGTTGTCTTGTAAGTCTAACTGTAATCTTCCTTTTGATACGTCATTTTTTTGGTAAAACTCTTCGGCTTGCTTTCGTGTCATTACTACTTGCTTAATGGCAAAATCTTGCTCTACTATTTTGTGCATTTGATTATTTAAACTTTGTACTAATTCTTCCGTTATCTGTGTATTTTCAATTTCACAAAACATAGAGTTGGGAAGCTGATAGTTTACTACTATTTTTTTACCTGGACACACCTCTTCCATCGCTTTTCCTAAAATATAAATAATGGTTCTTCGATAGATTTTTGTTCCTTCTTTAGAAGCAATGTCAATTAGTTTAACTTCTCCTTCTTTTGTAATTTGATAGCTAAGATTGACATATTCGTTATTAAAAATAGCACCAATAATTGGATATTTGCTATTTTTGATTTCTTCTTTTAATAATTCTTGTATCGTTGTTCCCTCTAAAACTTCCATTTTTTTATCTTGATATCCGTATTTTCATAATTTTCCTCCTTTGGTGTTTTTGGAGATGTTTTTTGGGACGGGGTCAAAATACATCGCTTTTTATATTTTATTTTTTGTGATGTTTTTTGACCCCGTCCCAAAAAACATCGCTTTTATTGTAACTTAATTTTTTTTATTCGTCAACTTAATCTATTTTGAATTTTTTCGTTTGTACCATTTTTGGAAATAATTTAGTTCTT
>CANRXN010000012.1 GCA_947643945.1 uncultured Clostridium sp. | reverse complement strand
AAAAATCATAGAAAAAATGAGATAAATCTATAAATATTAGATACTAAGAAAAGAAATATTACAAAAGGATAAAAAAGAGAAAACCTTACAAAGCAATGGAAAAAGATGCACAAAAGCTATGAGATACAAATGTTGTAACAAAGAAAAAACTTTTAAATATGGTTGCAAACAAGGAAAGAAATAAATAGCGTTTTAAGGAAAATAAAAGATAATTAAAATCTATAGAAGCACTAGGCAATCAAGGGAAAAGCGAAAAAGGATAAGAGCAACTAAAAAGATAAAAAGAGTTTACATATACACATGAAAAAATGTAGTAACACATAGAAAGAAAGAACAAAAATTCTAAAATATAATTACAAGAATTGTAAATTTTAAAATTTAGTAAAAAACAGAAAAATTACAGAAAAAATAAAAATGAAGTAAAGTTGTAACATTTTTATGAATAAAAATTAATTTTTTTGAATTTTTTTCAATAAAAAACTGAATTTTTATAATTAAATTTATTTTTTTTACTAAAAATTTAGATAAAAAGAAAAATAAAAAAACTAAAACAAAAACGAAAATAAAAAACTTCATAACAAAAATGTCTAAAAGATTACAGTAATAAAAATGTAAAAAAGAAAAGACAAGCCATAAGTAACACAAAACTAATAGGACATGTTTTTTCTTCAATAAAAAGTAGAAAAAAACCATAAAAAGCAAGCAAGTAAACAAGAAAAAAGCTAGGCATTAGTATGTTTTAAGAAAGGAGGGAAAACCTATGGATAAAAAAGAAAAACACCTTCAAGAGTTTACATAGTATGAAAAACGCAACCCAATTATCATCTAGTAATTAATTTTGACAAACAAATAAACAAGGAAAATAACAAAAGATTATCAAAAATAACCAAAATTTAATAAAAGAAAGAAGGAATTAATATGGAAATGAACAATTTAGAAAGAAATAACAATATTACACTAGAAAACAATTTAGTAAATGAAAGAACACAGAAGAATTTTTTAGAAACCACCTTAGGAAAAACAATTAATACAGCACTTGATATAGGAATAAGAGCTGTGTTACCTAACTTTGTGGAAGACCAAGTAATTAATATTAAGGATAACCTATTTAATTATGGATTAAAGGAAGGAATAACAAAAACAATCGATGATGCTATTGATTTAGGCAAAAGTGCCATTGGTGTTGTAACAGGAAATTTTGAAAATGTTTCCCAAATGCAAAGTGCCGTAAAAACAGGAGGAATTCTAGATGGGATATCCACATTATTAGACACTGTTGTGGATCAAACAAAGCAAGCAGGCTTGATTAACAATACAGTTGCAAATACAATCAAAAAAGGTAAAAATGTTATTTTAAATAATGTAGAAAATAACATTGAAAATACCTTTAATAAACAATATAAAGCAATAGAAAATGCCAATAAATATATTAATAACTGGAAAAGTTATTTTGAAGATAAAAACTTTGAGGGAATGACAAGAGAATACAAAAAAATTGAAAAACAATTAAAAGATATAGCACCAATTGAAAATACGATAAACAATATAAGAACCATACAAGTTTTACACAATTTAATTAAAAATAATGGACAAGACTTTAATTTAACACAAGAGCAAATAGATTTAGCAGAAAAATTAAAATAAAATATTGTAAAATAAAATTTAATGATACAATAAAGTTTAGTCATTAAAGTAAGTGTTAATTGTGGAGGATATGGGATTTCTTGGGATGAAGAAATTGATTTAGCAGCATTACCAAATAAAATGAAATCGGTAGAAGACCCCGTAAAAGAAACAATGCGACATAAAGTCCTGATACTTAAAGAGCGTTCGTAGTTGTAAAACAAGGTGTTGACGTTTATAATAAGGTCCCATGGGGAAATAGTATGAGTAATATAAGTCAAGGGGCTGTAAAACTAGCAAAAGAATTTGCAGAAAAAAATAATTATCGAGGTGTAACAAGTACTTTATGCTATAGTGTACAATGGGATGCGACAATGCAGTTTATGGATAATAACTATATTTCTGGAACATGTGAGGATAGTTCTTATGTAAGAAATAGTACTGGTAGAGGACATTATGATGCAAATTCGCCAACAACGACAGGTTCTAAACTAGAGTATGCTGAAAAAAATATCTATGATATGGCTGGAAATGTTTCAGAATGGACTATGGAAGCTTACCTTCACCTACGGTCGTGTTCGTCGTGGAGGTTGGTATGATGATTCTAGCTATTCGGCTTCCTATCGTTGTGCCAGCAATCCGGTTTCTACCTCCGACTTCATTGGCTTTCGCGTAGCTTTATATTTGTGAAATTGAGTGCTGTCAAAACCAAAATCATAACATAATACTTAAAGAAGCTTTAAAGCACTAAATTTGAATAAAAGAAATTTAACAAAAGTAATACATTAAAGGGAAAATAGATACCATAAAAAAGTGGTATCTATTTTTTGCCTCCAAAACAATGAATAAAAATAACATAAAAGCAAAAACTATCAACAGGAGGGAACAAAAATGGAAGAAATCAAAAACAAAGACATGATAGAAAAAATCTATCAAGCAGAAGAAAAAAAGCTAGATAACAAAATAAAACAAGCAAACCAAAAAACAAAAGACCAAATAAAAGAAATTAACGTAAAACAACTATTAGAAGACACCAACAAACCAACAGAACTACAAAAAGCCTTTGAAAAGATTGAAGAAAACTACAGCATAAAAATAGCACAATATAACCAAGAATTTTACAAACAAGGCTTTATCGATGGTGTCAATTTAATGATAAATTGTTTAAAATAAAACCTACACCCCCAAAACCCCTAAACAAAAATACAGGAAAAAGAGCCAAAAAACCTTGCAAAAAAAAAGCAGATTTAGTATAATGTAAGCATAAAAAAACAAAGAAAAGAGGGAATCTAAAAATGGAAGAAAGACAAGAAAGAATGGACGGAAAAATAATAGAAAGAGACATCGAAAAAGAAATGAGAACAGCCTACATCGACTATGCCATGAGCGTAATCGTATCAAGAGCCCTTCCAGACGTAAGAGACGGACTAAAACCAGTACACAGAAGAATCTTGTATGCCATGCACGAAGACGGCATCACAGCAGACAAGCCATACAGAAAATGTGCTAACACTGTAGGATCTGTACTTGGAAGGTACCATCCACATGGAGACAGCTCCGTATATGATGCCATGGTAAGGTTAGCCCAAGACTTCTCCATGAGATACATGCTAATCGACGGACATGGAAACTTTGGATCTGTTGATGGAGATGGAGCAGCAGCTATGAGGTACACCGAAGCAAGAATGGCAAAAATTTCGGAATACATGTTAAGCGACATCGAAAAAAACACCGTAGACTTCATGCCAAACTATGACGACAGATTACAAGAACCAACCGTATTACCAGCAAGAATTCCAGCCTTACTAATCAATGGATCCTCTGGAATCGCTGTAGGAATGGCAACCAACATACCACCACACAACCTAACAGAAGTAATCAACGGAATTATCAAAATTATAGACGAAGACGAAGTAACAGACGAAGACCTAATGAGTGTTATCAAAGGGCCAGACTTTCCAACCGAAGGGATTATCTTAGGAATGGAAGGCATCAAACAAGCCTACAAAACAGGAAGAGGAAAAATAACCCTACGAGCAGAAACCGAAATCGAAGAAATGAGTGGAAACAGACAAAGAATTATCGTATCTTCCTTACCATACCAAGTAAACAAAGCAAACCTAATTAAAGCCATTTCAGACCTATCAAAAGAAAGAAAAGTAGAAGGAATCAGCGAATGTCGAGACGAATCAGATAGAAAAGAAAGAGTAAGAGTGGTAATCGAATTAAAAAGAGACGCTAATCCACAAGTCGTACTAAATCAACTATTCAAACATACCCAAATGCAAACAACCTTTGGAATTATCATGCTTGCCTTAGTAAACGGAGAACCAAAAATCCTAACCCTAAGACAATGCCTAGACTGTTACATAGACCACAGAAAAGATGTCATCTTAAGAAGAACTCAATTTGAGTTAGACAAAGCCCTAGCAAGAGCTCATATCTTAGAAGGATTAAAAATAGCACTAGACAATATCGACGAAGTAATTAACATCATAAGAGCATCCTACGACGATCCAAAAGAAAGATTAATGGAACGATTTGGACTAAGCGACATCCAAGCACAAGCCATCTTAGACATGAGACTAAAAACGCTATCAGGCTTACAACGTGAAAAAATAGACGAAGAATACAACCAATTAATGGAACTAATCGCTCACCTAAAAGACATATTAAATAGCGAAAGACTAGTATTTGAAATCATAAAAGAAGAACTAACCGAAATCAAAGACAAATTTGGTGACGAAAGAAAAACCAAAATCGTAGCAGCCGAAGGAGAAATCGACCTAGAAGACCTAATCAAAGAAGAACAAACCGTAGTAGCCCTAACCCACTTTGGATACATCAAAAGAATGCCAATTGACACCTACAAAAGCCAAAAAAGAGGAGGAAAAGGAATAACAGGAATGGCAACCAGAGAAGAAGACTTTGTAAAACAAATCTTCACAGCTTCAACCCATGACACCATTCTATTCTTCACCAATAAAGGAAAACTATACAAACTAAGAGGATATGAAATCCCAGAAGCGGGAAGAACCGCAAGAGGAACCGCTATCGTAAACTTGCTTAGCCTAGACGCTGGCGAAAAAGTATCAGCAGTCATCCCATTACAAAACTTTGCCGACGGAAAATACCTGCTAATGGCAACCAAAAACGGCTTAATTAAAAAAACAGCCCTAAAAGAATATGACTCTAGCAGAAAAACTGGACTACAAGGAATTACCCTAAAAGAAGACGACGAACTAATCGGCGTTAGACTAACCGACGGAGAAGACAACGTCGTACTAGTAACCAGAAAAGGAATGAGCATTACCTTTGACGAAAAAGACGTACGACCAATTGGTAGAGTTGCCCAAGGTGTAATTGGAATAAGAGTCGACAGTGACGACGAAGTAATCGGCATGGAATCTGTCATAGCAGGCGGAAAAGCAACCTTACTTGCCATCACAGAAAACGGATTCGGAAAAAGAACCGAACTAGACGAATACAGAGTACAAAATAGAGGTGGAAAAGGTGTAATTACCTATAAAATCACACCAAAAACAGGAGAACTAATCGGCGTAAGAATCGCTGTAGAAGGCGAAGACGTTATGTTAGTAACCAACACCGGAACCATCATAAGACTAAAAGTAGACGACATAAGCGTTTTAGGAAGATCAACCCAAGGTGTAACCCTAATGAGAACCAATGACGGCGGAAAAGTCGTAAGCGTAGAAATTTTAAACAATGAAGTGCAAGAAGAAAGCGAAGAAAATGATGGACAAACAACAATAGATATGTAAGCAAAATGATTTTGGGGACGGAGGAAAAAAGCATGATTGAATAATTTTCAATCATGCTTTTTTCCTCCGTCCCCAAAATCATTTCTTAAATCTCAAATCTTCTCCAAAGAAGCAATAAATATCATAATAGCCAGCAATACGAGAACCGAATGCGTTCTTCGTAGCTTTGGAAAATATCCTTAATATTCAAATTTGTCGAGATAATCGTCTTAGTTACCTTATGATTTAAATTCAAAATTCTAGTATTTAAAATCGTAAAAAGTTCACTTAATTTCATACTATTTAAACTCTCGGTGCCTAAATCGTCAATAAATAACAAGTCTACATTTAAAACAGATTTTAAAATATTATCTACTAAATTTTTTTGTTTGCTCATCTTATAATCAATCACGCTTTCTAGCAAAACAGGAGCTGTTTGATAAAGCACCGTTTTACCAGATTTTAATAATTCGTTAGCAATACAATTCGACATAAAAGTCTTACCGTAAACCAGTGTTGCCTGTAAACAATAAATTTTTACTATCTGGCTTATCAAAATCTTCTACAAATTCAAGGCATTTTTGTTTAATATTTTGAATATTAGCCCTTGGTGAAATATTAAAACGATATTTTGCTACATCCACTTCTGTTGAAAATAAGTTTTCATTAAAAGTATCAAAATTTTCTTTATCCAAATTTGCCATATTAGACTTATGAAAAGAAGCATCTAAAAGCCTTTGTTTTAGGCAATTACACATCTGGGTTTTATAGTTGGTGCCTGTAACATAACCGTGTATCTTGGCAAACCATGCAATCATAATGAGGAGATAAAAAACCGTTCTGGAATCTTAGCCTCTTTTAAAATAGCCAACTTTTCTTCTTTTAATTTTTTTGTTTTTTCGTTCAAATCCTTTAAAGAAGAAGTATTATGTAAAAGAATATTTTTACTTGTTAAAATAGCAAAATGATTTAAATCGCTCTCTAACTCTTTTAGCCTTGGCAATTCTTCATACAATTCTTCTTTTCTTTTTTCTAAATCTAATTCTGCTCGTAACTTCTTTTGCTCATATTCTTTTAATAAAGAATGTAAAACCTCATTTGACATTATTTATTTCCTTCCTTCCTAAAAAACGCATACTAACCTTGTTGGCTAGCAGGATTAGTATTTACCTGGTTGGCATATAAAAAGTCCAAATTATCATAATTACGTTGCTGGTAAGAGCCTTTACTTACTTTAGCCTTTAAATCTTTTGTTGCTTTTTCTTGTTTTTTACGTTGCTCTAAAAATGCTTGTACCTCTGCTACGGTTTTTAAATTTCTGTCATGCCAATCGCAAATCACGTTATTAATATATTCAAAAGTAGGATTTTGCTTTAAAGTAGTACGCTTTAGGGCAATCTCAATCACATTCATATCATAACCAAAATTTAAAACCCAGTTTTCAATATAAGCTTCCTCATATTGTGTTAAACCACCATGTTTTCCAAGTTTTTTTGCAATGGTTTTCTTGAATTTATTTAAACTTTCTTGTTTTTCGTAATAATGTTCCAAATCATTCCATGTCTTAACTTGATTCGAAGCCCAAGCCTCTGCTACAGTTTGAACGTAATTTCTGTGCAAAGCACTTCTTTTATAACAGTAATCAAACAAAGCAATCATAACTTGCTCGTCAAACTGATATTTTGTGAACCACAAATCAATATCATTGTACCAAGAAGGTCCCATAATACCTTGAAAATACATATTATTAATATGGTCAATCACCTTAGCTCTAGCTTGATTTTTAGCTGTTTGCTCGACTTTTTCTTTTGACATCGTTAAATTAGGGGTATATAAATTATGAAGTGTAGTTTCTTGTAAATCCATAATAATATATCCAGTTGTTTTTTTCAAAATCAATCCATTTTCCTCTAAATGTTGCATCGCGTCGTTAATGGTTTTTAAAGGAATATTCAATTTTTTGGATAAATCGTTTAGTTTGATATCTTTTCCGTACTTAGATAGAAATACCATATAAAGATAAATTTTTAAGTAATCTCCTGGTAAGCTAGATAAATGCTCTGCAAAGAAGATGTCTGGTATTTTTGTGGTAGAAAATAATAGTGATTTTTCTTTTTGTTCTAACTTCATTTTTATCGCCCCTAATTTCTTAAACTTGTAATACAGATTATATCTTTTTTAGACAAAAAATTCAAGTAATTAAGGAAATTTTGCAAAAGTAATTAAGGAAATTTTGCAAAAGTTATTTTAAGACAAAGAAAAGAACCCCTCTGGTATAGATAAGAGGGATCCTGGGCGGCCTTAATGGGACTCCTTTTTATAAAGCAAAAGTTTAGGTCTAGCAATAAAGCGAAACAAATACGAAAAAACATAAACAACACTCTCGCCATTAAAGCCAGCAAAACTAAACAACAGTAAAGGGAAACATAAAGTTACAAAAACAAAAACCTTCCAAGACCAACTTTTAAAAACCAAACTAACCAAAATAAAGACAATAGCATACCAAAGCAAATTAACAAAAGCAGTTGAATAATCAATTATGCCCAAAATCTTATTCTTAAAATCATAATTTTGTGGAAAAATAAACTTCATAAAACCTCCTTTCCCTTTTATCTTCCCCAAAAAAGGAGCACTGAAAAAGAAAACATAATAAAAAAAATGTAAAAAAACAATTTAAAAAAAATTTGATTTAAGAACTAAATCCAACAAAGTTTTTCACAGATTGTGAAACTTCTGTGGAAACACCGCCTAAAAACTCGCGAACCAAAGAATTTGTTTTAATCAAAGCATAAATACCACCCACATAAACAAACTTTGCCAGCAAATTACCAGCTGAATAATCCATAGAAAATAACACAAGCAAAACAATTGACACAATAATCTGGATAAACAAAAGCGAAAACAAATTGCGAATCCATGCTGTAAAAAACCAACTAGTCTTATTTAAAGTTAAAGACAGCACAGCAAAAGGGGACAGCAAAACAAAAACCTTAATCAAAACATAACGCAAAGAATAAGAAAAAACCAAATTTAAAAGCGAAACACTAAGAAGACTTTTTAGTAAGCCATCCAAAGAAAACACATTTAAAGCGTTGGTATCGATAGCAATATTTGTATTAATCGTAGTAATCAACTCTGCAAAACAAATATTTTTATGGAATAATCCTTCTCCTATAGAACGAATCGCAAGTGATACATTCGAATTTATGTCGACAAAAAAGCCAATCATAAAAAACGAAAAATTCATAGCAATGCCACATAAAACCAGCTTAATTATAAAGCTAAAAGGAGCCTCTGTTTGCGTATAAGTAAAATGAGCAATCAAATAACGACCAGCATAATACAAAATAAATGCTAGCAAAAAAGAATTGGCAATTAACAAAATACCGATTAGAAGCAGACGTTCCAAAAAGATTTTCAAAATTTTTATCTTGCAAAATACCAGAATTAATAAACGTAACATCGTCTAGTACCGAATACAAATTGTTATCAATCGAGCTAAACAAAGTCTCGAAAATCGTATTAATCGTATCTATAATAATTTGCGTAATATTTGCTGAATTTTCCAAAAAAACCTCCTTAACCAATTAAAGATTTGATAGCAGACAAAATTAAATCAACAGCTAAAATAAAGGCATAGGAAAACAAAGAGCCTTTAATCAATTTTTTACCTGTTCTAATTTTTTCTTCATCACCAAAACTAAATTTTTTCATAAAAACGCCACTACCTACTGCAACAGCAGCAGCAGGCGTTGCAATCTTCAAAAGCCATCCTTTAATACTTTCAAAAGCAGACGTAATCTTACTTACAATCTGTGGGTCGCCCCAAGCAAAAGAAATGGAAGAAAGCGTACTTAAAAAAACAAAAAATAATATAAAAGTAAAAAATATATAAAAAATTTTTTTTCTCATAAAATCAATCCTTTCTAAAATTTATTATTTGCCATAAAATAGGCAATCTAAGCAATTTTGCTAAAGCTAAGCAGTCATTGCTAATTCTTAAAATAAGGCAACATAAGTGTTTTCTTTGGAGGAGAAATTTGATTTCCATCTGACAAAAAAGTAAGAGCAGAAAAAGTTTCTAAACTTTGGGTAAAAAAATTAGTTTCAAAAACATACTCATTATATAAGGAAGTATTATAACTTTCTGTAATATTTGAATTTTGGGAATTTAAAGTATTCGTAAAATAACTAAAATTCGTTTGTTTGGCACTTTCCGAAATACTTTTAGAAACTTTTTTCTTTTCCTCCTTTCCCAGCTGTTTTTGCGCCTCCTCAATCGTAAAAATATCATCCGTACGAAACCAAATTTTATTAATCAAATTTTGCAAAATCACCTTAACCTGAGCCTCTTCTTTTAAAGTCGCCTTTAAGGAAGAATAACTTTGCGTACTTACCAAATTAATACACTTAGCCTCACGACTTAAAGAAAAAAACTCACCATCTGTTTTTGTTACATACTTATCATACTCGTCGCAAATAAAAGCACTTGTTCGAACCGAAGAAGAAGATAAACTAGCAATAATTTCAGTTTGAAAATCCAGTTTTAGATAAGCCGCAAGCATCTTAGCTAAAGAAGAATACTCTGCAATATTCATGTCCAAAACAACAATCTTACCTTTTTTTAAAACTTCACTAAAACCAGTAAAAGAAAGCTTGTTTTTAGGTGCGCAAAACATAGACATAATATCAAAGTCAGTGACAAAGAAATTCGTAATACGAGTAATCTCAGAAATCAAAATTCCTTTAGTGCGTGAATCTAAATTTTGGAACTCCTTTTGAAAAAAATTTAAAGCAGCATTTAATTCATAAATCTGTGAAGAAGACAACTTAGAAGAAATAAACAAATTTCGTAAAATTCCAATCTTTTCTTGATAATAAGTGCTGTCAGTAATTAATTTGTGCAACTCTTGAAATGTAACATAATTGTTGTTATAAAGTCTACAAAGCTTAATAGCTTCTGCTAAGACTTCTTCTGCTTTATCAATCCAATAACTTTCCGAATTATTTTCTGAAAAAAGCAATAAAATGGTCTTTAAACGATTCGCTAAAACCTGAGGTTTTAAATCTGGCTTATGTAAAGGATTATAAAAAACATTAGACTTTAAACCAATTACAATCAAATCCTTTTCTAAATTGAAATCCTTTGCATACTGTAAAACCTGCCTATAAAAATTCCCTTTCACATCTAAAATAAGCATACCAATTTTTCGATTAGGATTACGAAAATTAAATTCCATCAGTTGTTTTGTAAAAGGATACATAGCACTAGACGTTTTCCCGTGAACCAATGGTACCAGTAACTAAAAAATTTTGATAAAGACCGTGACTCTGGAAGATAAATTTTTTGGTGGTTCAAATCCTCTCCAATTAATAAACACAAATCTTGCGGTTTAGGAGAAAACTGTGTAACCTGTTGATTTTGCTTTTTTGAAGTTGCTTTAAAAAACGAAAATCTCATTAAAAACCTAACATAAATAAAATGGGCTATCACTAAATGAGAAAACAAAGAGCAAAAAGCATACAAAATTTTTATTAATTTCCACAAATCTGGATTTTTAGAGCAAATATCAAAAGGATGTAAGCCATAGTAAATCACCACTTCACTTGCTGTAAAGATAGGATGGAACCAACAAAAGGTAACATAAGTAAACAAAGCTGTCAAAAAAAGCACAAAGACAA